>CALXRQ010000003.1 GCA_944390895.1 uncultured Alphaproteobacteria bacterium | reverse complement strand
TCGCTTGCAACCGAACCCTCTGTCTCGGGTTCTAATCCCACTTGCTTCATCCAATAAAAAAACACCCCTCTTTGGAAAGAGGAGTGTTTTTTTATTGGTGAGCGCGTCGGGATTCGAACCCGAGACCCTTTGATTAAAAGTCAAATGCTCTACCAGCTGAGCTACGCACCCAAATTTGCCGATCAGTAAATGCTGACGACGAGGGAATGTATAATGGATAAAGAAACGATAGTCAATATAAAAAATATAAAAAAGTTAAAAAAAATAATTTTTAATAAAATTGTAATATATTTGTTAAGAATTATGTGTTATCATTCGTTCAAGTTAAACGAACAAACAGAGGTTGATTATGGCTATAGATGCTGCTTCAGAACAAGAAGGTACATACAATATCCTGCAAAATGCCGTTGGAGAAATTTTAATTATTATCAGATTTCGTGCCGGCGGCCCTGAAAATCCGAGAATCGTTTACGACGGCGGTGACAGCGCTCTGCTTTATCGCAGCAGAGAAAGTTCGGTTTTGCTGGACGCCATTAACCCACAGGCGAGAATGCCGTTAAAATCAGTCAGTGAAGTGTTGATGGTTGAATTAGACGGTAATGAAGTCGCCCGAGAATATAAGGTTCCGGTTCGGATTATAAAAAAGTTAGACAATTAAATTTTTCATCTCTTGAAAAAACGGCAATTCTGACATTGCCGTTTTTTTATTGCGAGTCTCCGTTTCTGGGTTTGCAGCCGCAGTAATCCTGATTGTAAAGACGCAGTTCTTTGATGAGGCGACTGCGCAGTTCTTGCATTCCGCCTTTTCGTCCTTCTATCTCAAGATATGGCACGCCGGTTTCTTCCGAAGCCTTATAAGCCATGCGGTTAACCTGAGCCAGATTTTTATAGCGGGAAACGCCCAAAACCGAAGCTACGGCGTCAAAACCGTTGACCGCAGCATATTCCATAACCCTTTTCAGCCGCATATAAAAACAAATGTCGCAGCGTCTGCCCCGCTCGGGCTCGTTTTCCAGTCCTCCGGTTAACGCGCACCAGCGTTCATTATCATATTCCAGTTCAATAAACGGAACATTGTATTGCGCGCAGACACGCCTATTTTCATTCATCCTTTTGGCATATTCCGCTTCGGGGCGGATGTTGGGGTTATAAAAAACGACGCTGAAATCAGCCCCCTCTTCCGCCAGAGTTTTAATCACGGCGCAAGAACACGGCGCACAGCAAGAAAGAAGCAGTATTTTTTGTTTCATCGGCGTTTCCGTTACATTGAAAAAATCTGGAACGCGTTTTACCACATTCTCAACTCAAAGGCAACAATATATTAAGCTTTGGCTGATATGCTCGGTATGTAAACAGGAATATTGACAATGGACAAGACATATCTTTTCTTTGTTTTAATTACGTCCGCATTGGTCCTTCTGGCAGGACTCGGCATTGAGTTATGGCGGCTGATTTGCAAAATAAGAAAGCAAAAAGACGACATTTGGCAGGCCGCAGATGCGGACGCGCGCGCGGCAATAGAAGAAACCATTGATTTTTTAGACGACGATGCCGAAAGTCCGTTGAGCGAACAAAAGCGCGTTCAGCTGCGGCAGATTATTTATGCCAGACTAAAAAAAGAAGAACGGGCCAACAAGGAACTGATAAAAAAAGTCATTATGGAAGAGGTCATCCGGCAGGAAAACATAAAAAAGGAAAAAATAAAAAAAGAAGCCCTGACACTTATTATTAAAGACGTTCTCGGCAGTTTTCGCAAAGAATTTTTCAAAAAAATAAAAAAAATCATTGCCGACAGAAAACAATCCTCCCCTAAAAAACGCAGCAGCCGCTCGGAACAAATACGCCGCGAGGCAGAAAAAAACCGGCAGCGGGAAAGAGAGCGCAAAGAACAGGAAAACAAGGAGCATGAACGCCGTAAAGCCGAACAGGAAAAAGCCAAAGCTGCCGAAGAAGAAAAGATGATGCGGGAAAAAGAAGAAAACGAGCGCAAACAGGAAGAAGAACGCAAAAAAAAGGAAAAAGAAGAAAAAGAGCGCAAAGAACGGGAAGATAAACAAAAACAGCAAAACAACAAATCCAACGCGCAAAGCAACGGTAATGCGGCTGCCGCCAAAGCGGCCGCGGCGGCAAAAGCTTCCGGCGGAAGATAATTTGGACAAAATTCATTGTATGCCGCGGAAAATTATAGTATAATGGCGAATGTTTGGACGGAGTTGAAAAATGCAGCAAGCTGAAAACGACTATGAAATCTGGCAAAAAAACGGTATGGCACCGTTTTTGGAAAAATGGAGCAAATATTCGTCTGTGCGCACGGCGGAGCAAAACCGGGAATTTATACTCAACGCGGCAAAGTTGGCGCGGACATTAAGGCTGGAAGACCTATTTGCCGAAGAGCTCAAAGATATTCGTTATTCCGACGGTTTTATGACTTTAAAAAAATTTCTTGCCGATGAAAAAGATCCGGCTCTTTTGAAACTGAATGCAAAATTTTGTTCGGACTTTATGCTGGAAAACCCGACGACAGAGCCGCTTGACAACGTCCGGCTCGGCATTTTGGCAAAATTCGGCGCCTTTACCGCCAAAGGCATTATCAACCGAGACAATTATCCCGAAGCGGCGCGCCAATATATGAATACATTCAGGGCTTTTGAACGCGGTATTCTGCAAAACGACAGAATTTCCAACTATGACAAACAACGGCTGGCCGACAAGGTTTTTGCGCCGGAGATGTCTTGCGTCGACGGAAGATATGAGCTGAAAAACAAAGCCGATTATTTAAAAAAGCTCAAACTGACGGAAAAGGCCGCAACCGAATTGCCGGATTTTGACAAGCTTATGTTTATCTGCGAGGGAATCAACGCTTCGTTGTGGATGGATAAACAGATTTCCGACGATTATATGACCGGTTTTGTGCAAAACATTATTCCCGACATTAAAGAAGGCAAAGAAAATACGACCGAGGACAACCTCTGGGGAATGTATGCCTTTGAATACGGCATCGGCAACTTTAAATACAAGGCGTTGACAACCAGAATTACGCCGTCCAATCTGGCTGCCCTCATTCGGGCCTATAAGGAAACGCCTTCAACCGACTTTGAAAAATTTAACCAAAACCGGCTTGACGGATTAAGTCTGCAAAATATAAGCAAAGCCACATTCAGCGGCGAAAACCGCGGCTTTGAATCGCTCAGGGACACCATTCACGACCAACGTCCGCAGACGGCCGAACTGATAAAAAAGATGACCGCTTACTATGATGCGGTAAAATCAGGTAACGGAGTTGAGGAAGCCAAAGCCGAAATGCTTGACGCCAACGCCAAAAACATCGGTTATCGTCTGGGAAGCAAATATTTGTGCAATATTGCCAATTATGAACAAAAAACCCTGATTGAGGGGACCAAGGATCAATATGAACCGGTCATAGACATTCTAAGACGACTGGAAAAGAATATGGGCGGTGACGACAAGGCTCCCCAAACGTCTGACGAAAAACTCAACCTGCTGGCCCGGGGGTTGGAAGAAAATCCTTACGACAAAAAACGGCTGGGCATATTGCTGAAAAGAATCAACGATACGCTGCTGCGGGAGATGGACAACAAAACCATCGGCATTAAACCCGAAACGGTCAGTTTTATCGTTTGGGCAGACAAGAAATGTGCAGGCGTACTCAATGATATGGATTATGAATATCAGTTCGGCGCCCAAGACACCGAGTGGTTCAAGCAGGCGGTTAAATTTTCCATGCTGATTAATGACAGCGGCGAACAGTTTGACCGGCAAAAATTTGAGTCGCTGACCGCTGACGACACGATGCTCAGCATTGAAGAACGCTACGGCCGGCTGGCAGAAGAGCAGAAGAAGTATCTGATCAACGCCCAAAATGCCTGCATTCGCGACGGAATCCGCCATTTGAAGGAAATCAATCCCGGTCTTAAAGACGTTGACGCGGCAAAAATGCTCAGCAAAAAAGCTGCCGAATGCGGAGAAACGGAAACAATTGAGAAATTTAACCGCGGCGAAAAACTTTCCGCGGCTGAACGCCGGGAAATTCTGATTATTTTCCAATATCACAACCGTCTGGAAAGCATTGGTTCCGGCAATACGCTGAAAGCGCTGCAAAACCTTACCTTTTGGCATCAGGCCTCAACCCGGGCCGGCGAAAAGCACCGAAAATCCAGAATTGCCGAGCAGCCGCGCACAGACGGTCTGAAACAGGCCATTTTGCGCTCCGGCATTGACATTTCTTATAAAAACGGCCGCGATTAGGCACTGTGAAAAAAAAGTTTTGTTGCATAATTTTCCAACGAAGATTATTTTAAAAACGACAACAACAAAACAAGGAGCAACCCATGAAAAACTTTTTGGCGGCGATGCTGGTTTTGTCCGGCATTCTGCTGAGTTTCGCCACACAGGCAAAAGAAATGAAAATTGACCCCAAGGAGCACGCAATGGAAATGGAATACCGCAAATTCGGCGACAAATATGTCATCAGAATCAATCCCGGACAGAATCTGGTGTCAACTCTGCAAAAATTCTGCGAGAGCAAAGACATCAAACTGGCAACGGTGACGGGACTGGGATCGCTGAAATCCGTCACGCTCGGCTTTTTTAACCCCGAAACCAAGGAATATCAGCAGAAAACTTTTGAAGAACCGCTGGAAATGGCCAGTCTGGTCGGCAACATTGTCGAAAAAGACGGCAAGCCCATGCTCCATTTTCACACCACGGTTGCCGGCGACAATTATAAAGCTCTGGCCGGTCATATGGTCGAGGCGCAGGTTTCCCTGACGGCCGAAATCGTGATTGAAACGATTAAAGGCAAGGTCTATAAGGAATTTGACAACAAAACCGGTTTGAACCTTTTTAAGTTCAATGATCCGTCGGTGCCGTTGAAGGCAATCAGAAAATAAAACGCAAGCCGTCCTTTTGGGGCGGCTTTTTTTTTAAGTCAGCGCTTCCAGCCTGGTCGAAACTTCCAGCCACAGGTTTTCCGTGTCGGCAATTTGTTTTTGCAGTGCCGAAAAATCTTTTTGCAGGGCAATCAGCGCTTCAGCCGTTTGTTCTTCCGCAAAGCGACTTTCCATATTTTCCCGTTGAACGTTCAGGCGCTCCAAAAGTTTTTCAAGACGTTTAAGTTCCGAATTCAGCTGTTTGATTTCAAAGTAATTGTTTGGCTTTTTCGGTTCCTTCGGTTCCGGTTTTTCCGCCGTCTTTTTGTCTTCCAGCAACGAACGCTTATAATCTTCCAAATCTCCCTGATAAGGCTTGCAGAGATGATTTTTAACCAGCCACAGGTCATCGGCAATCAGCTCTATCAGATGCAGATCGTGCGTAATCAAAATCACGGAGCCGCCATAAGCGTTCAGCGCCTCAACCAGCGCTTCTCTCCCTTCAATGTCCAAATGGTTGGTCGGTTCGTCCAAAATAAGCAGCGCAGGCGCTTTGCGCGTCATAACGGCAAAAAGCAGGCGCGCTTTTTCTCCACCGGAAAGTCTGGCAATCTGCGTTACGGATTTTTCCTGATTTAGCCCGAAAGAAGCCAAATGCGCACGGACCTTAGGCTCGGGCACGCCCGGCATCAGAGATGACATATATTCGGCCGGCGTCTGTTCCAACGGCAGTTCTTCCGACTGGTGCTGAGCAAAATAGCCGACTTCCAGCTTCTGCGACGCTTTTACGGTACCGGACAGCGGTTTCAGACGTCCCGACAGCAGCTTGGCCAGCGTTGACTTACCGTTGCCGTTGGCGCCCAGCAGCGCAATGCGGTCGTTGTTGACAATACGCAGCGAAAGTTTTTTCAGAACCACATTATCGCCGTAGCCGGCAGAAACATCTTCCAACGTTATCAGCGGCGGTGCCAGTTCCGCAGGTTCGGGAAAATTAAAATGGCTGGAATATTCTCCCGCAAGCGGCGCGATAACCTCCATTTTTTCCAGCATCTTAATACGGCTCTGCGCCTGTTTGGCCTTGCTGGCCTTATATCTGAAACGGTCGACATAAGATTGCAGATGACGGCGTCTTGCCTCCTGTTTTTCGATTTGCCGAGCCTGAAGTTCGCGCTGCATGGAACGGGTACGGCGGAAAGTGTCATAATTGCCTGAATACGTATTCAGCTTCCGGTCTTCAAAATGGATGATATAATCGCATAAGTCATTCAAAATATATTTGTCATGGCTGATTAACAGCAAGGTGCCGGCATATTTGCGCAAATGGTTTTCCAGCCAGACGGATGCCTCCAGATCAAGATGGTTGGTCGGTTCGTCCAACAGCAAAATATCCGAGGGCTGAAACAAGGCGGCGGCCAGCGCCAAACGCATTCTCCAACCGCCGGAAAACTCCCCGACCGGCCGGTGAAAATCGGCATTGTCAAAACCGAGGCCGTTCAAAATGGCCGAAGCCCTGCCCTCGGCAGAAGCGGCGCCAATCAGATTCAAACGTTCGTGAATTTCGGCCAGCTCAAATTCGGACGCATTCTGCAAACGCGCCAAAAGTTCCGTACGTTCCTTGTCGGCAGCCAGCACAAAGTCCAGGATATGAATATCAATGTCGTTTTGCTCCTGAGCAACGGTTGCCACCCGGCTGCCGCGCGGAAAATAAATATCGCCGGTTTCGGTTTCCTGTTGTCCCAACAAAACCCGAAACAGAGTTGACTTGCCGCAGCCGTTGGCTCCGACCAGCCCCACCTTCTGACTATCGGAAATATGCGCCGAAGCATGATCCAAGAGCACTTTGGAGCCGACGCGCACGGTTATGTCATTAATGTCTATCATGCTCAATTCCTGTTTTTCGATTCTTTTTTAGTAACCTGAATGAAGCGTTATGTCAATTACCGAGATGGAAAATCATTTTTTGGATTCGAAAACGACCATTTTTACAAAAGTCAAGCCGTATTTTAACAAAAATGTCATATTTTTTGTCTATGCACGGCTATTCAAATATGATAATATGAAAGTGTTATTATAAGAATATGGTTTATTATTAAGAAGTTGTTTTCATTCAAAATTTAGATTTTCTAAAGTTTGTTTCGATTTCAGTTTTTTAACAATACACCGTATTTTTATTAAACTGAATTACAAACTTAAAACTTTTTTATTTTATGAATGCAACTGTATTATCAATCGAGACTGTAAACGCAATGTTCAACAACGCTGCCAAGACCGCTATCCCTACCGGCGCCGAAAGACTTATCATTCCGGCTTACGGTTTCTCCGGCGGTATCGCTACTCAGAGAGAAGAATGGGGTGCTAACGGTCCGTTTATGGAAGATGTCATCGGCCTTGAATTTTTCAATGACAAAGACCAGAAGACTCAGGTTTTGAAGCAAAAAGACGGTTGTCTTATCTGCTACAATGCTCCGGGTCGCAAGGAAGCCGTTGAAGAGTATATCGAGGAAAACCCCGATACATTTGAAACAGCGGAAGGTATCAGCGCTCTTATCTCCTTCATTAAGGAAGAAATGACGCTTGAAGGTCTGACCCCGGACCTTTACGATACCGACGTTGCTTTCGCTTCCAATCTGCAGGGTGCTCCTTCCGAAATCACAGTCGGCGTTCTTTTTGCCGGCGTGAAGAAAAAAGAAGTGCTTCAAGTCATTGAAGTTCCTGCTGGAACCGAATTCGGCGGTGCAACGGCCGGCGAAAAAGGCGCTTACATCCGCAAAGACTCAAAAGGCGACGTGAAAATGATTCAGTTTGAAGAATTTCACAATGCTTACGAGTTTGTAACGGAATAATCTCGGATAAAACCAATTCTTCGGTTTTAAGCTCCCCTTTCGGGGAGCTTTTTTCATGGCTGAGATGGAGTTCGACAACTACGTTGCTCACTCACTTCGTTGCTTCACTTCGTTCAGGATGACAATATAAGGCAGAGTCCCTTCGCAAGCCCGGAGTGACCCAACGTGGGCGCGCGGCGGATTTTAATCAGCAACCTGCCAGCTCTTGGAAAATTCTTCGTCCTTAAACAGCGAAGCCAGGCCGGTAATCTGCTTCAGGCGCAAAAGCTCATCGGCAGACATTCCGATATTGCGGCAGATCCAGCTGTCCGACTTGCCCATTTCCAAAAGCTCGCGCACAATATTGCTCATCAGGTCGATATTGTGACTGCCGCGCGCGCGGTTGTGACGGATGGTGGATGCCATACGTTCGCCCAGCTCCTTGTCAATGACCACTACCGGCAACAGTCCCTGCTCGCGTTTGCGTACCCGGTCGCTGGTCAGCATAATCGTATAACGGTGGAAACCGTCTACAACGATATATTCGTCCTTTTCATGATCATGATAGCAGACAATCGGCTGTGTAAAGCCATCTTCCCAAATGGAGAGTTCCAGCAGTTTCAGCTCCGGCGGCGCCACGCGGTTAGGGTTATAATCGTTGGCATGGACTTTTTCGACCGGAACGGCCCGGACATTGTAAACAGGGCTTACAAAAGGTTTCATCTTCTTCACCTCATAACTTCTTATATTTTTCAATTAACAGCGCCTGACGCTCTTTTTGTTTTCTGGTTTCCGAAAAACCCATATATTTGCACAAATGGTCGTTTTTCAAAATACAGATTGCCATGCGCTTCCAAGACGGAATGTCTATGGTCGACTTGATGTCGTCCGTATCGTCGGGCGTGCCTAAAAAGCAGACGCGCTCCTTATCCGACTTATAATTGCTTTTACCGTTGGTGCGGATTTTGTAATTGCAGGCTTCCAGTTCACGAATGGCATCGTCTTTCACCACGCCGCCGGTATGCCACCAAAATTTGATGGACGTGGTGAACTTTTTAATATAATTGCGACGGATGTCATCAGGCAGCGTTGCCAGCAGAAACTTGACATAAGAACGCCAGGTATGCCCTTCCGGCAAAACGATTTTGCCGACGCCCAGCGCCCGGGTATTGCCGTAAATGGCGCCGAAATTTGCGCCGTGGACACGGCCGACAACCTTGGCCCAGGTAACCGGTTCAAGAATGCGATACAGGTTCAGGCTGTCTTTGGCGCTCTCATGATAAGGACTGGCGACGCGCATCTGAGAGATGGAAAGGCCGGCTTTATAATACAGGTCATAAATCTCGTTATAGTCAAAATCAAACTTGCCGTTGGCAATCCAGACATCTTTGGTGGTCCAGTCATACAAAGGATAGGCGTTGTAATAAGTCGGCCCCATTTTGGTGGTCCACTGGCGTTTTTTTAAGATATCCTTATGCACGTTGGCATAGGCGCGATAACGATTCAATGACTCGTCGGCCCGGATTCCCAGCAGACAGATGCTTTTGCCTTC
Organism: uncultured Alphaproteobacteria bacterium; assembly: GCA_944390895.1. GTDB lineage: Bacteria > Pseudomonadota > Alphaproteobacteria > RF32 > CAG-239 > CAJLXD01. The sequence goes on along the minus strand of CALXRQ010000003.1, from coordinate 66,843 downwards.
ATGGTGTTTGGCATACCATCCGCCAAACTCGGCGTACAAGTCTTCCTGCAGCATTTTGTCTTTATAAAATTCGAAAGGATTGTTGTCCTTGTTGATGATATACGGGAAATCGGGCATCGGACGAACCCAGCTGTCTTTTTTGGCTTCCTCCCACGGATACCAGTACATCTGATAATTGCTGACGGCACAGCGCGAAGCCATCGGCAAGCAGACCCAGTACGGTTCAATATCGTCAATGTTGTTTTGGAACATACGGGTTACGAATTGGGTCGTTAAGTCATACTGAGCTTCAAAATCCTGATGAAAAACGCCTATTTTGCGCTCAATGTGATGTCTGCGCTTATAATCAAGAACCAGATTCAGGAGCAGACCGCTGTCCTTGCCTCCGGAAAAAGACACGTAAATATTGTCAAAGTTCTCAAAGATAAACTTCAGACGATCCTGAACTGCTTCGTAAACATTTATATCAAGATATTTCTTCATAACTTAAGAGCGGCCTCCCGTGACATTAAGCTGCAAACATTTGCAAGCACATTCCTTTTACGATCCAAATTGTCCCGAATCAGTCCTTCCAACCCGGTGTTTACCCAAAAATTGTACACATTAATTCTTCGCTCGGTTTCATGATGATGAAGATTATACAGGCTTTGCAGCTTGTCTTTATAATCAAAAGTCTGAGAGAAGTATATAATATTATCACAATGACGCAAACTTAAATTCAACCGATCCACCCGGTAGGTGCACAGCATGATGTCCACATCATTTTCAAACATCCTGATCGACTGGCGTTTGTTGGATTTTCCGGTCATTTCGACATATTTTCCCTTGCTGAAAAAACCGGTTTCCTTCAAAAACACAATTTCATCAAGATATTTGGTATAAATCAGCACCTTTTCCCGTCGTTTTCTTATTTCTTCAAGCAGCCGGAACAAGGCTTCAACTTTCTTCTCGGCTATGGTATAAATGTGCTGAAACCTCTGCGCGACTTCCATAAAAGCAACCTGTTCCTTGTCTTCAAGAAACTTTTCTTTTTCCTGACGATAGCTTTCGGCCTCCGCCGGCGTCAGCTCAAAATCGCAGTTATGGTAGCAGATATTGGTGTTCCAATCCTTGATGTCGCACCGGTAAATGTAGGGTTTCATCATTTTTATCAGACGATATTCGTTTTCCGGCGTCGACCAGCGCTTCCAAGTCTGGTAATCATCCTGATAAAACGGCAGAAAACAATTGGAAAACTGTCCTTCCGTCATATTAAGGATGCCTGAATCGATAAACTTTATCTGCGAATAGAGGTCGATCAGACCCTGCGTCAGCGGAATTGCGCTCAAAATCAGCCGGAACTTGAACTTTTTATGGATTGACAACAAACGCTTGGTTCTTCCCGCCTCCGTATTTTTAATCGTCAGGCTGTCGTCAACCACACAGAAGGTCCGGTATTTGTCGCACAGACTATACAGCTGCAAATATTTGTCGTCCGACATTGAAACGGCTTCTATGGAAAAAAAACGCATTTTCCGGATCAATCCGCAGCCATATTTTTTCATAATAGCTCTATAATTATCATTGGCAAAAAACGACGCCGGCGCAATCCAGATGATAAAGTCTATTTCCGACAACTGCGAAGAAATAAGTTTTACCGCAAAACGGACTTTTTCTTCGTCGGTATTCATAAAAACCGCTCCGGCTTTTAATACAGACAGTTTTTCTATCGTTTCGCAACTATCAATATTAAACTCCATTTTTGTTCCAAAAATACATACTATATTATATAAGGCATATTTAATATAATCTAAAATATTCACTATGACCAGATTTTAGCGCTTTTTTTCAACAAGGTATAAAATTCTAAACTTACTTGCATTATATCTCATTTACACTACTATGAAACAGACATCATCAATATGAAAGCCATTTAAAATGAAAAAAATCCTTCTAACTCTTTCTTTTTTAAGCATTTTTGCTTCTTTTCAGGTTTGGGCGGCAGAAGACGGCCTTCCGCAGCAATATACCGATATCATAAAAAAGTGCGATACTCAAGACACAGCCGCCGGCAACAAGTGTCTGAAAGACGCCCTGCTTGAAGTTATCGGACAATCTTTTTCGGCTGAACAAAAGGCCTACCTCGGCGAGCAGCTGGATATCATTGAAAAACAGGTTGCAGACGCAGAACTGAACGAAGAAAACCCCGAGATGAAAAACATTATCGGCAATCCCGAAAAAACAAAAGAGTATAAAGCGCAAACCCTGAACCTGATTTTGAAAAAACTGTTGTTCGACACGCTGAGTATGCTTGACGAAAACAAACTGGAAAGTTGAAATGACTGCCGTTGCAGAAAGCTGCCATAAAAAAACACCCGGCAAAACCGGGCGTTTTTTTATGATTACAACAATTACTGCATATTAATCAGACTGATTTCAACGCGACGGTTCTGCTCGCGTCCGGCGGCCGTCGCATTGGTTGCAATCGGATTGGAAGAACCCAGACCGGCAGCCATGACACGACCCGAGGCAACGCCGCGAAGCTTCAGATAAGTCGCGACGGAATTGGCCCGTTCGGCCGAAAGCTTGTTATTAATTGCCGCCGTGCCGGTATTGTCCGTATATCCGGTGACCTGGACTTTGGTCTGGCTGAACTCGTTGATGACTTTGGCAACCGAATCCAAAACCGGTTTGAAATTGGCCTTGATATTGGACTTATTGGTGTCGAAAGTAATGTTTCCGGGCATAACCAGAACAACGGTCTCACCGTTTTTGACCACACGGACGCCGGTGCCTTCAAGCTCCTGACGGAGTTTGCGCGCCTGCAAATCCATATAGCCGCCGACGCCCGCTCCGGAAGCGGCGCCGATGCCGGCTCCGATTATCGCGCCTTTTTCACCGCCGATCAAGGCGCCGATGCCGGCGCCTGCCGCCGTGCCGATACCGGCACCCCAGGCTGTTTTGGACACTTTGCTCTCGCCGGTATAGGGATCCGTGGCGCAAGCGCTCAGAAAAGAAAGGGCAACTAAAATTGAAAGTAATTTTTTCACCATTCATACTCCTTCACAATAAATTTGTTTAAGCCTATAATTACCCAGATTTTAATCAAATACAATGATTTTAAACACTTTATTAGAAAATCAAAATTATAATCTGTTTAATTAAGAAATTTTAATAAAGGGTGAAAATTATGAAATTGGCAGAATTATTTCCGGAAAGAAACGATATTAAAGAAACGGAAATCATCGGACTTTCTTCTGATTCGCGCGGTGTTAAACCCGGATATCTGTATGCGGCGCTGCAAACGCTTACGCTTGACGGAAACCGTTATATCGAAGCCGCTGTCCGCAACGGTGCCGCGGCGGTGTTGGCCAATGATGCCTCGTTGCGGCAAAAATTTCCCGAAGTCTGCTTTTTAGAATCGGCAAATCCGAACAAAGATTTTGCTCAGGCGGCAGCGCTTTTTTATCCGCACCGGCCCCAAAACATTTGTGCCGTCACCGGCACCAACGGCAAAACCTCCATTGCCGACTTTGTTCGCCAGGCAATTTTTGCCGCCGGAAAAAATGCAGCCAGCATGGGAACGCTCGGCGTTATCAAAAATGACCTGCCGCCGCTTGTTTACCCCAATACCACGCCGGAGACCGTCGCCCTTCATCAATGGTTGGACACACTGGCGAAAGAAGGTTTCAATTATGTTGCCATGGAAGCTTCCAGCCACGGAATCTGCGAATATCGTTTGGGCGGAATCCGTATTAAGGCTGCCGGATTCACCAATCTGACATTGGATCATCTGGACTATCACAAAACGATGGAAAATTACTATAAAGCCAAAGAAATGCTGTTTACGGAGCTGCTGGACAAAGATGGAACCGCCGTTTTGAACGCGGATTCAGACGTTTATGAAAGGCTTGAGAAAGCCTGCCGGGAAGCGGGCAGGAAAGTCCTTTCCTACGGACGGCGCGGACAAGACATTAAACTTTTGTCCGAAGAAGCGACCGATAAAGGTCAGATATTAAAGATTATTTTTGAAGGTAAACCCCGAGAGCTGTTTATTCCTCTGGCCGGAGACTTTCAGGCTATGAACGTGCTGTGCGCCCTGGGGTTGGCTTCGGTCCTGACCGGTGAACCGGAAAAAATGCTGGCGGCAATGAGCTCAATCAAAGGTGCAAAAGGCCGTTTGGAATATATCGGCACCACCGCGGCAGGCGGCGCCGTTTATGTTGACTATGCTCATACACCGGACGCCTTGGAAAACGTTATCGCGGCAATGCGTCCCCATACGCGCGCCCGGCTGCACGTCTTATTCGGCTGCGGCGGAGACCGGGACAACAGCAAACGTCCGATTATGGGAAAAATCGCCGCGGAGAAAGCAGACGAAGTTTATGTCAGCGACGACAATCCGAGAACCGAGAATCCCGAGGAAATCCGCCGGCAGATTATGACCGGATGTCCTGACGCGCATAATATCGGCGGCAGAGAAGATGCCATAAAATATGCCGTGGGCAATTTGCGGGACGGCGACGTTCTGATTGTGGCGGGCAAAGGACACGAAACGGGACAGTATATTATGGGTAAAGTGTATCCGTTCAGCGATCAGGAAGTAATAAGGAAATATTTATAAGCAGAACTATTTGTCCATAACGCTTTTTAAGACGCGCAAAATGGCGGACTGGTCTCCGGAAGTGCCGTGGCCGGCGAGTTTGTGGCCGTCTTCAGACGCAGCTTCACGGAAATAACTTACCAAAAACAACCGGGTGGAATATGTAAGGCCCAACATTTCGGATTTGTTTGCTTCAATCATTTCAATCAGACGGTTTTTAGATATCTTTTCTATTTTGCAGACTTCATACAGAGCCTCCCATTCTTTGAGGCACAGTCTCATGCTGGTCCGGCGGTTGTTTACCATTACAATTTTATTTATGAGTTTGGTCATTGTATTTAACCACTACTTAATTCTGACAATTGTTAAATTTTATATTACTTATGCTTCAACTATACAAACACCTGAAAAAAAGTACAATTAAAAAAAGAAATATGAATTAAAAAAAGTGTATAGTTTATTGAAAAGACTACTTTTACTTACTATGTTATGTATTTTTAGGCTGAAAGCACCTCCAATAACATAATATTTTATATATTCGCTAAAAAGAAACCATGGACGCGACAAAGCTTTTTAAAAATGGCACGAAAATTGCATATAAAGTAACAGATTAATTGCAAAAAAACGGGACCCTGAAAAATGACTGCGTTCAAAACCATTAAAACCTTTGTCTTTATGCTGTTTACAGCCGGTTTCTGCCTTTATGCGGCACCGTTGCAGGCAAGTTCGCGCATTAAAGATATTGCCGATTTTGAAGGCATTCGCGACAACCAACTGATCGGATACGGCCTGGTGGTCGGTTTAAACGGAACCGGCGATAACATTAAGTCCATTGACTTTACAAAGGAAAGCATCATTTCCATGCTTGACAAAATCGGCATCAACGCCAGAGACGGACAGCTCAAATCCAAAAACGTCGCGGCGGTAATGGTCACGGCCAACCTGCCCGCTTTCGGACGTCAGGGCAGCCGCATTGACGTTATGGTCAGCGCCATGGGCGATGCCAAGAGCCTGCAGGGCGGAACCTTACTGGCAACGCCTCTGATGGGCGCCAACGGAGAAATTTTTGCCGTAGCTCAGGGACAAATCGCCGTCGGAGCCGTCAGTGCCAAAGGCGCTACCCAATCCGTCGTCAAAGGCGTGCCGACTTCCGGACGCATTGCCAACGGCGCCATTATCGAAAATGAAATTCCTTTTAACCTTGAAGATCTGAAAGTTATCAGAATTGCCTTGCGCAATCCGGACTTTACGACGGCGCGCAGAGTAAGCGACGCCATTAACGCCCATCTGGGAATCCAGACTGCGCAAGCAACCGATCCGGCCACCATTGTGCTTGAAGTGCCCGAAGAATATAAGGACAAAATCGTTTCGCTGATGACAAAGGTGGAGCAGATACAAGTGCAGCCTGACCAAACGGCCAAAGTGGTTATTGACGAAGGTTCTGGAATCGTGGTTATCGGCAAAGACGTAAAAATAAACAAGCTTGCCATTGCACAGGGCAACCTGACCATCAAAATATCGGAAATGCCTTTGATTTCCCAGCCGCTGCCGTTCAGCGACGGACAGACCGTGGTTGCCTCCAGCACCGCAATTGACATTAACGAAGACGTTGACGCCAAACTCAGCGTTCTGGACACCGGTGTTAATCTTCAGGAACTGGTTGACGGGTTGAACGCTCTGGGCGTTACGCCGCGGGATCTGATAAGCATTCTGCAGGCGGTTAAGGCCAGCGGCGCACTGCAGGCAGACATAGAGGTGATATAAAATGAGCACGATCAATTCGACATACGCAGATTTTGACACCGCGGCGTTGGCCTTTAACCGAAAAAGCGCGCCGGCGGACAGACCGGTTCAAAACCTTGAGGAAGCAAGGAAAACCGCCGAAGACTTCGAAGCTTTCTTTATGACCAAAATGATGGAAAGCATGTTTGAGGGCATTTCAACGGAAGGAATGTTCGGCGGCGGGCATGCCGAAAAAATATACCGCTCAATGCTGCTTGACGAATATGGCAAAGTAATGGCCAAAACCGGAACCATCGGCGTTTCCGACAGCATCATGACTTCCATCATCCAGATGCAGGAAGCCCAGAGCAGTCCGGCATTATAATTAAAGAGGTGTAAGATGGAGAATATCGAAAAACAAGACATAAGCCAAAAGATTCAGGACTATAAGGAGATTATAGCCAGTTTTTCCGAACTGTTGAAAACGGAAAATCAGGCTCTGACCGACTTTAATCTGGAACTGGTTTCATCTCTTTATGAAAAAAAGCTGCAAACCGTGATGGCTTACCGCGGACTGGTGGCTTATTTCATTAAAAATCAGGCTTCGCTGGAAACTCTGAATGAAGCCGAAAAGCTTGATCTCAAAAGCTGTTCCCAGGCGCTGGACGAACTGTTGCAGGAAAACGACCGCCTGCTCAAAACCAGGATGGAGACCAGCAAAACGGTGATGGACTCTATTGTCAACATTGCCAAAATCACCAACAAAACCAATGCAACTTCCTATGGCAACAACGGCAGCTACACGCCGCTGGACAACAGCAGAAATGCTTTAGCCATAAATAGAACATTATAAAGGAGTTACGGTTATGGCGTTAGTACCGAGTTTAACAACATCGCTTTCGGGAATGAAGACGGCTCAGGGGCAGCTTGACATTATCAGCCGCAACATTGCCAACGTCGACACCGAAGGCTATACCAGAAAAACGGCCGGACAAAACAATCTGGTTCTGTCCGGATATCCGAACGGCGTTTCTTTGGGCAATATCACCCGCAACGTCAACACCGGACTTTTGAAAAGCTTTCTTGCCGCCAATTCACAAAGCGGGAATCTCAACTCTCAGTATGAATATCTGAGCAAAGCCGAGCTTCTGCTCGGCACGCCGCAGGGAGAAAACGCCATTTCGGCCAATGTCGGCGCACTGCAGTCGGCCTTTGAAACCTTTGCCAGCGACGTTACTTCGGCTTCCGGACGTTATACGCTCCTGAACAACGCCCAGACGCTGGCTTCGCGCCTGAACTCCATTTCCACCGAAATTCAAAAACTCCGCGGCGAAGCCGACATGGCCATTACCGGCAGCGTTGAAGAAATCAACTCGCTGCTCGAAGAACTGGACCAGCTGAACCAGAGCATTGTCAAAGCAACGGTTTTGAAACAAGACGGGCTGGCCGACCTTGAAGATAAAAGAGATCAGGCGCTGCGCAGCCTCAGCGAAAAAATCGACATTAACTATTTCCAAAGAGAAAACGGCGAGATTGTCGTTCAGACGCAAAACGGCATTCCGCTTCTCGATAAGGAAGTACATAAACTTTCTCATACGGCCGTGGCTCAGAGCAGTCCGACTTCAACTTATGCCGGCGGCGAAATCAGCGGCATTTACGTTGACGGACAGGATATTACCTCACGTATCAAAGACGGCGAGCTGAAAGGCCTGATTGAAGTGCGGGACGTTACCCTTCCATCGCTGCAATCCCAGCTCGACGAACTGGCCGGCGTTTTGAAAAGCGCCGTAAACGAAGCGCACAACCAAGGCACCGCCTACCCGGCCACACCATCGTCCCTGACCGGTACCCGCACGATTATCGACGCGGAAAAACAGCGTATCAAAATTGAGGGCGGCGACGTACGTTTTACCATTTTTGACAAAGACGGCAAACAGGCCGCAACCGTTTCTCTGGGCGGAGACCTCGGCTTTACCGAAGGCACGGTCGAAGAAATGACGCAGAAGATTCAAGACTGGCTGACCTCCCCGGACGGCGCCGATCTGCCTCAGGCCGTGGCTAAGATTGACAATGAAGGGCATCTGGTCATTGACACCGGCGACAGCGAATATTCCATTTCGATTATGGATCAGGTCTCCTCGGCGGCCGGTTCCGAACAGAGCAGCGTCACCATTAAGTTTGCCAACAACAATACGACCAACTATGACCGTGAGTTCAGCGGATTTTCAAGTTTCTTCGGCATGAACGACTTCTTTACGACGCTTAACGACGAATCCATCTATGATTCGAAAGTGGTGTCGCCGAACATGAATCTCGGCATCAAAGACAACGTTGTGCTGGGATTTTCGACAACCAGCCAGGGAATCAACTTCGGCTCGATTACGGTTAACGCCAATGATACGCTGCAAGACATCGTTGATAAAATCAACGACAATCCGGATTTGAACTCAAGTCTGAGGGCATCTTTGGTACCCAACGGCAACGGCTATATGCTCCGCATTATGACGACCTCCGGCGAACAGCTCGAAATCAGCGAAAACCGTATGAACGGCGATCCGTCTTCCGGACTGCTGGAACGGCTCGGTATGCATCCGTCCAACGCAACGACCTCAAGTTCCATTGCGGTCAGAAGCGACATTGCCCTGCAGCCGACGCTGATTGCCGGCGGCGCACCCGAGTTTAACGAAAGCTCCGGAGAATATCAGCTTAACCCGGCCAACAACAACGTGGCCAACGCCATGGGAAAAGTGTTTTCCGAGACACAAAGCTTTGGCCAGTCCGGCACGATTTCCCAGACTGACTGCACGCTGGCCAACTATGCTTCAACCTTTGTCGGCAATATTGCTTCTCAAACCAGCAACGCGCAGAGCAATTTGGAATATCAACAGGAACTGACCAACTCCATTGCCACCAAAGAAGCTAAAATCAACGGCGTGGATATTGACGAAGAATTAGGACAAATGATTATGTTTCAGCAGACATACGCTGCCTGCGCCAAGGCTTTCACCGCATCCAAAGAAATTTTGGACATGCTGCTGAACCTTGTATAGAGATTAGGAGGATTTTACCATGACCAGAGTTCCGACATATAATTCATATATGAATATGCTGAACCAGACAATGACGACCAAAGCCCAGCTTGACCTGTACAGTTTTCAGGCTCAGAGCGGACTGAAATCCCCGACCTATTCCGGCTACGGAATGAGCGCATACAGCATTGTCAACACGGAAGCGGCTCTCGGCGTCGCCAAGAACTTTATGGAAAACAACAAAATTCTGACGACCGAAGTCAAAACGATCAATACTTCGCTGGAATCAATCAGCGATGCCATCAGCGACGTCAAATCCATGCTGACGAAATTCAGCGGAATGGATCTGGAAGACATTACGCCGGACTACACGGGCGGCGAAATTACTTTCGGCAGCAACGAGGACGTCTATGTCGGAAAGACTATCACCGTTAACGGAACTCAGTATACTTTCACCAACGGCGATGACTCCGGCAACAACATCGACATCGGCGCGCTTACGCCGGGAAACGAAAACTATGGCGCAGAGGTCATGAACGCCCTGAGCGAAAAACTTAAGGTAACCGACGCCGCCAACTATGCCGATTTTGAATTTGAGGGTAATAAGTTTTCCTATCCATACTATACCGTAGACGGAGAATCTTCGGTTCTGGAAGCCGACGGCGTTACCACCGGCAAACCGCATACCATGAACGACGACCAATATCAAACGATGAAGGAGTTGCAGACGACCGCGTTTAACGCCATGAAATCTCTGGTTGACTCGCTCAACGTTTTTGCCAACGGCAAATATCTGTTCGGCGGCGGCGTTTCCACTCAGGCACCGGTCGACTTTCCGTTTTCGACCCTGGAAGAATTTCAGGCTTATTACGACGGACTGAACATCACTTATCCGACCAGCGGCAGTGCGGCTCTTTCCTCTTATGAACTCAACGGTGAAAAACTCGGCGACATCCAGTTGATTAACAACGGCGGAAATCAGGGAACCATCAAAATCAACAATCCCGACGGCAGTTTCCTGACCCAGTCGCTGATTGCCAGCGAAGGAACAACCGGCGATTTGACTTTCAACAGCGACAGAAATACCATCAATGCCACGCAATACGGCGCGTTTAATACCATCAAGCCCGGCGATACACTGGTTATCAGCGACGCCGGAGATACGCACAACGGTTCTTATGTGGTAAAATCGGTTTCGGCCGACGGCAAGACAATCACGTTTGAAGATTCAACGCCGATCAGAGCCGACGACGTCATTGCCGATGGCGGCGGCGCAAAGTTCAGCACCTCGTTCCCGGTCGGCACCGTCATCGACATGAACGGTTTTGACCGCAACGTTTCTCCTCAGGTTCAGGTTACCGGCGTCAGCGCTGACGGCACCGAACTGTACGTTACGGTTGATCCCAGCCGTTGGCCGGCTACGTCTCAGGATATTGCTGCTTCAAGCAAATGGAGCCTGGACAGCCATTCTTATTATCAGGGCGGAGATCTGATTACCGAAAAACACGTCAGCGAGAATCAGTCCATAACCATGGACGTCAATGCCAGCGACGGCGCTTTTGAACAAATGTTCCGCGCTTTGGGCATGATTGCGCAGGGAAATTTGGTCGATACCCGCAATCCGCTGGAAGGTGCCGAGGTTGATCCGACCGAGACGCTTAACAGAGTTACCGAAGCGCTTGATTTGCTGAACGACGCCATTTTCAGCGGCGGCCGCAATTCAGATATGAAAAACGCAGACCTGTATACCATTCAGGCTAAAATGAACTCCAACACAGTGGTTCTGAACAGCATTGAAGAAACGCAGACGCTGATGGTCAACAATATGCAGACCAGCATTGATTCGCTTAAGAACGTGGATCAGACCGAAGCGGCGGTTAAGGCGCTTCTGGCGTTGAACAACCTGAACGCGTCTTATTCGGTTTTGCAGGCGGCAATGAGCACTTCCCTGCTGAACTATCTGAATTAAACTTTACGGATATGAAAAAAGGGAGCCCTGCTCCCTTTTTTATTAGCTGTTTCTATCTTTCACGCTTAATGGCGCGAATATTCCTGACATAAGCAATATCGCCTTCCAGCCGCTCCAAATTGACCGGCAGCTTGCGGCGCCAGTTCGGATGTTTGTCGCGGTCGGTGCCGGGCAGATTCTGCATTTTTTCGACATGCAGAATGTCTTCCAACTGCGCCAGAAAAACCGGACACGGCGTACGGGCAACAAAGCGGTGAACCGCTTCCTCCATCCCTTCGGGATAGGCTTCGCCATACAGATAATTTCCTTTCCTGAGGTTGTCTTCCGGCCAGACGCCGCTTTCATCCAACGCCGACAGAAGTTTCCAGCGGTCGGCTTCGCGTTTTTTATAAGCATCGTTTCTGGCCTGCTCGTCTTCAATCATTCCCAGTTGGAAAGCCTGTTCAATGTCATAGCCGAACCACCACATGCGGAGCGGCGCCATATCGTGCGTTCCGACCGAAACAAAGGCATTGGCCGGATATTCCGACGGCCGGTTAAAATCACCCCAGCCGGAATCCTTGCGCTCAGCCCAGAGAACGCTCAGCGAATAGATATTTTTATTGTCCAGATGATCCAAAAATCCGTCCGGAACATTACCAATGCTCTCGCCGACAATGCTGCAGCGATGCAGCGCGCTTTCCAGCGCGACAATTCCCAGCATATCGGGAAGGTTATAGTAAACATAAGTTCCGACATCTTCCTTGTCGGGAATGATGTAAAGGCGCATCAGGCTCATAACGTGGTCAATACGCAATGCTCCGGCATTGTGCATATTGGCGCGGAGAATCCTGATGAACGGCGCATAGGCATCGTCTTTTAACGCATTGGGATTAAAGGCGCCCAGTCCCCATTTCTGACCGCCTGGAAAAAACGCGTCCGGCGGCGCACCGGCACCGGCTTCGGCAAAAAACAATCCCGGTTCGCTCCAAAGCTCGGCGCTGTCCTGTCCGACACCGACAGCCAAATCCCGATAAAAACCGACTTTGAGTCCCAGTTCGTCAACCAGACGACGAGCCTGACTGAACTGGCGCCAGGCTTCAAACTGCATAAATTTGAAAAACTCAATCCGGTCGGCGTGCGTATGCATATATTCTTTTACGGCCAGAGAATGGGGATTGCGGTATTCTTCCTCCCAAGAGCGCCATCCGCCCCGTACCTTCTGTGCATTTTCGTTATACAGGCACTGGAAGACGGCCAGCTTTTCAAGCTCGACGCCTTCTTTCCGGCAAAAATCTTCATATTCGGCATGGCGCTGAACATCGGAACCGTTCTTAAAGCGCTCATACATTTTTTCCAGCATACGGACTTTCAGCGGATAAACGTGCTCATATTGTATCAGTTCGCTTTGACGAAGCTCATATATTTCCGATTCAACTTCAGCCTTGTCTGCCGCGCCGAACTCGGGAACCGCTTCAATGTCAATATATATCGGATTGAGAAACAAACGGCTGATGGACTGATACGGACTGGCATTTTCAGGAAAATCGTGCGACAAAACGTTCAGCGGATTAAGCCCGATGACATCGGCGCCGGCTCGATGACAAATCCGCACCAGTTCAGCCAAATCGGTGAAATCGCCGACACCCCAGTTGCGTTCGCTGCGCACCGAATACAGCTGCACGGCAAATCCCCAAAGTTTGCGCTCGGTCAACGCCGGGTTGACATAGCACCTTTTCGGCGTGACAGCCAAAACCGTTCGGTATCTTTTAGCGCCGACCCGCAGATCTGCATCATAATAGCCGATTTCAAGCGGAGAGGTTATCAGAAAATGAAGTTTTACGTATTTGGTTTTGCCTACCAGTTGATATTCCTCATGGTTTATGACCTCAAAAGAAACGTCGGGCGAAACATCCGTGTTCCGACACTTCAGGCGGAGTTCAAAATCTTCGTTTTCAAACTCGGCCGGAATGACTAAATCAAAGTTGACCGCCGCCTGCTCTACCACATAAATTTTCTCCAGCGACTTCTGCCAGCGACGTTTTTCATAAGAAGAAAGAGAGCGTTCGACATCTTCGGAAGTTCCGGCGCGGTATCCCAGCTGTTCGGCAAAAAAGCGAATGATGTTATCTTTAATTTCATATTCTTTTTTAACCAGCCCCGCATCGACAAACTTGGTGGCAATTCCCAACTTGTCTGCCAGTTCCTGCAGCTTGTTCTCCATTAAGTTTTACTCCTTACTTTTTTATTTCGAATAATATGACGCTCCAGGCCGGAACCTTGATTTTGGCGCCGCCGGCAACTTTGTTGTCGCTGCCGAACTTGTCGCTGCTGTCTAAAAGCAAGTTCCAGCCGCAGTTTTTGTCAATCGGCGGCAGCTGCCAGGATATCTCGTTAAAATGAGCGTTCAAAATGCAAAAGACATAACGGCTTCCGGTATAAACGCTGTAGGCCAGCGAACGGCGGTTGGCATCATGCCAGTCGTTGTTGCCAAACTCAGTTCCCTTGTCGGTATACCAGGTAATGTCTTTAACGCCGCTTTTGTCAATCGGCCGGCCGGTAAAAAATTTGCGGCGGTCAAAAATCTTCAGTTTTTTGCGCAGACGGATAACCTGCCGCACAAAACGCGCCAAGCCTTTGTCCCTTTCGGTAATTCCTTCCCAAGTAATCCAGGTCAGAACATTGTCCTGACAATAAGGATTATTGTTGCCCATATTGGTATGAGAGAACTCGTCGCCGGCAACCATCATCGGCGTTCCCCAGGAAAGCATCAGCGTTGCCAGCATGGCCTTGGCCCGGCTAAAGCGGTTGTCACGCACCACGCGGTTGTCCGTCTCTCCTTCAACGCCGGAATTCCAGCTCCAGTTGCTGTCGGTGCCGTCGCGGTTGTTTTCGCCGTTGGCATAGTTGTATTTCTGGTTGTAGCTCACCAGATCCCGCAAACAAAAACCGTCATGCGCGGTGATGAAATTGACGCTGGTCCAGATATCACGGTTATAATAGTTGAACACGTCACTGGAACCGGCAATACGGCTGGCCAGTTCGGCAACCTGATAGGTGTCTCCTTTCCAGAAACGACGGACAACGTCGCGGAACTTGTCATTCCATTCGGCCCAGCGCGGCGGAAAACCTCCGACCTGATAACCGCCGAAACCGACGTCCCAAGGTTCAGCGATGAGCTTGATTTTACGCAGCACCGGATCCTGATTGACGGCATATAAAAAGCCACTCTCGCGCTTATATTCGGTATTCATGCGCGCCAGGGTCGTCGCCAGATCAAAACGAAAACCGTCAATGTGCATTTTTTCAACCCAGTAGCGCAGGGAATCCATCACCAGATTCAGCACATAGTGGTTTTGCAGATTGAAGGAAGAGCCGCAGCCGGTGGAATCGTAATAATAGCGTCGATTTTCCGGATTGAGCACATAGTAACTGGCATTGTCTATGCCGCGATAGCACAAAGTCGGCCCCATCTGGTTGCCTTCTCCGGTATGGTTATAGACGACATCCAGAAAAACTTCGATACGGTTTTTATGCAGGGTTTTGACCATCTGCTTGATTTCGTCAAGGGAGTTTCCGGCCAGATATGACTGCTCCGGCGCAAAAAAGCTGACTCTCTCATACCCCCAGTAATTATCCTTGACAAACCCCTTCTTATGGCGGTTGCCGAAGAAAGCGTGAACCGGCAGAAATTCAACAGCCGTAATGCCCAGCCATTTCAGATAGCTACTGACCGAACGATGGGTGAAACCGGCAAAGGTTCCGCGCTTGGCATCGCTGACCAGCGGATGAAGTTTGGTATATCCGCGGAGATGGGTTTCATAAACTATCGTATCTTCAAAACGGGTCTCGGGACGGCGGTCGTCTCCCCAGTCAAAATTATCGTCCACGACGACAGACTTGGGAACATAAGGCGCGCTGTCCAGCGTGCTGAAAGACAAATCCTTGTCAGGACTGTCTATGTCATAACCGAAAATGGCCTTGTGCCAGATCAGTTTGCCGGCAAGCTTTTTACCGTAAGGATCAATCAGCAGCTTATTAGGATTAAAACGATGCCCCTCCATGGGTTTATAAGGGCCATAGACACGATAGCCGTATATCTGCTCCGGTTTGATGCCGGGAAGATAGATATGCCAGATGTTGTTGTCGCTTTCGGTGATGGCATAGCGGGCCACCTCGTTGACGCCAAACTCATCAAACAGGCATAGCTCTACTTTTTCGGCGTGCGTCGAAAACAGGGAAAAGTTGACACCTTTGCCGTCGTAGGTTGATCCCAGCGGATAAGGATAGCCGTCCTGCGGCTTGATTTCTGCCATACTTTTCTCCCGTTTTCATCAAAAAACTATCTCATCGGCTTTAAAACGATGGTCGCCAACGGCGGGAGAGTCACCCGGATGGAATACGGCTTGCAATTCCAATCCTGCGTTTCCGCCGCAATCAGCCCTTCGTTCTTAACGCCGCTTCCCCAGTAGTTTACATCATCACTGTTAAAAATTTCTTGATAATTGCAAAGTTCGTTAACGCCAATGCGAAAACCTTCGCGAACCACAGGGGTAAAGTTTGAAATAACAACCAGATAATCCGACGGATTGTGGCCTTTGCGCATATAGGAGATGACGCTGTCGTCGGCATTGGAGTGTTCTATCCACTCAAAACCGCGATAGTCAAAATCCTCTTCATAAAGCGGCGCGTTGCCCTTATACATCAGGTTCAGATCACGGACACAGTTTTGCAGACCCTTATACATCGGATATTGCAGCAGATGCCAGCGCAGGCTTTCCTCTGCGTTCCACTCCCAGTCCTGACCGAACTCGCAGCCCATAAACAGGAGCTTTTTGCCGGGGTGGGTATACATAAACCCGTAGTATGCCCTCAGGTTGGCAAATTTCTGCCACTCGTCGCCCGGCATTTTTGAAAGCATGGAACCTTTGCCGTGAACAACTTCGTCATGCGAAATCGGCAGAATAAAGTTTTCGTTGAACGCATAGAGCAGACCGAAGGTCAGCATACCGTGATGATATTTGCGGTGAACCGGATCATGGCTGATGTATTTCAGCGTATCGTTCATCCAGCCCATATTCCATTTGTAGCCGAAACCCAATCCGCCCATTGAAGTCGGACGCGAAACCATCGGCCAGGCCGTCGACTCTTCGGCCACGGTGACGGCGCCGCTGACCTGACCGTAAGCCAGCTCGTTCATCTTGCGCAGGAAAGCGATGGCTTCCAGATTTTCATTGCCGCCGTAGATATTGGGAATCCATTCGCCGTTTTTGCGCGAATAGTCCAGATACAGCATTGAGGCAACGGCGTCAACGCGCAGGCCGTCGATGTGAAATTCCTTGAGCCAATAAATGGCGCTTGCACAAAGGAAATTGCAGACCTCGGTGCGGCCGTAGTTATAAATTTTGGTACCCCAGTCGGTATGTTCGCCTTTGCGGGGATCGGCGTGCTCATATAAATGCGTGCCGTCAAACTCGACCAGTCCGTGGCCGTCTTTCGGAAAGTGCGCAGGAACCCAGTCCATAATCACACCGATGCCGGCCTGGTGAAAAGTGTCAATCATATAACGGAAATCGTCAGGATTGCCGAAACGGGAGGTCGGCGCAAACATACCGGTTACCTGATAGCCCCAGGAAGCGTCAAGCGGGTGTTCGGTCAACGGCAGAAACTCAACATGCGTAAAGCCCATATTGACAACATAGGGCACCAGATATTCGGCCATCTCGCGATAGGTAAGATATTCGCAGCCGTTTTCGCCCTTGCGGCGCCAAGAGCCCAAATGCACTTCATAAATGGACATCGGCTTGTCAAAACTGTTGTATTCGGCACGGTATCCCATCCAGTTCTGGTCTTTCCAGTCATAGTGATTGATGTCATAGACGATGGAGGCGGTGTTGGGGCGTTTTTCCGAATAAAAGGCAACCGGGTCCGATTTCAGCAGGATGTAGTCTTCCTGAGTTTTGATTTCATATTTGTAGACTTCTCCTTCGGTCAGTTCGGGAATGAAAATGTCCCATACGCCGCAACTGATATGCTTGCGCATAACATGGACGCGGCCGTCCCAGTTGTTAAAATTGCCGACCACGCTGACGCGTTTGGCGTTCGGCGCCCAGACGGCAAAACTGACGCCTTTGACACCGTCAACAGTATTGACGTGCGCACCCAGCTTTTTATACATATCCAGATGGTTGCCTTCGGCCAAAAGATAGATGTCAATGTCCCCTAAAATGGAAGGGAATCTGTATGGGTCATGAATGGTAAAAACGCCGCCTAAATCGTTTTCGATTTTCAGTTTGTAATTGAAATTGTCCCGCGGGCCGAGATTAATCTGATAAAAACCGCGTTCATCAATTTTGGTGAAGAAACCCATCGAGTTTCCCTGCTCGTCTAAAAGTTCAACAGAACGGGTGTTGGGATGATAGGTCCTGATAAAAACAGATTTTGACCCCTTATCCTTATGAATCCCCAATACGGCAAACGGGTTGCCGTGATCTCCGTTTATAACGGCTTCCATCTCTTCTTTAGACAATAAATTTTCCATAAATATACTCCTGTTTTTTGACCCAAGATTTAAGAAGTTTCTTCCCGAAAACAACCCGTCTTTTTCAGATTATTTTTCAGCGACACTCCACGGTTATTCATCTGATAATCTATAAAATCTAATCACATTAAATGCAAGCAAATTAGACGATGTATAAATATAATTTTACAAACATCATATTTTCAATCCATTAGCTATTGACGTATAAAATTTTGATTGTATATTAAATGATGTATGTAAACATTGTTTATAAAATTTTTTATTGGAGTTTATTATGGTTAAATACAACGAAAATGCGATTAAAGAAGCTGCTTATTACAACTGGCAAAATGCCGGCTGCCCGATGGGTCAGGACGAATACTTCTGGTCTATGGCCGTTGAACAGCTTTCCAATTGTTCCAACAGCAAAAAATCTTGCTCTTCTACCAAGAAAACAACTTCTTGCAAATCCAGCACCTCTACTAAATCTGCTGCCTGCAAGTCTAGTTCGAGCTCTAAAAAATCTAAATAAGTTTTGATAGATTTTTGTGAAAAAACCCTTGTTATCCGCAAGGGTTTTTTTATTGCCTGCGGGCGGAAACGACATAGCCCCAGACTTCGTCGTCACCCTCTTTCCGAAGCATTGACTTTTCCGCTTTTTCAAGTCGGAATCCACTGTTTTCCAAGACGCTTTTTACATAGTCGAAACTATGGACGAAGCGTCCCGAAATATGCAAAAAATAGTTCTGTTCGTTATACTTGTTTTCGGTAACGCTGAAGATAACGCGGCCGGATTTTTTCAAAGCGGAAGCCAGATTTTCAAACAGGGAATCCAACGCGCCGAAATAAGTGAAGACATCGGCCGAGACAATCAAATCATAATCGTTTTTATGCGCGGACAAAAAGGCGTTGAGTTCTTCGTGAAACAGCTTGTTATAAAGCTTTTTGGCTTTGGCCTGCTCAAGCATTCCGGCCGATAAGTCCACCCCGTGCAAAGAAAAGAATCCGGCATATTTTTTCAGGTATTTTCCACATAATCCGGTACCGCAGCCGGCATCGAGAATCCGCAAACGATGTTTGTGTTTTTCGCCGTATAAATCGTTTAAGAATCCGCCGATATGTTCCGGCGTTTTATATTCCAGACCAGCCAGAACCTCTTCAAAATTTTCGGCAAAAACATCGAAAATATTTTGCAGATATTCATCGTTGGCCTTGGTCACGCCGGCGGCATTTTTAATGGCATTTCCCATGTGCTGCGCTATCTTGTCAAACGGGAATTTTTCAAGCCATAAAGAGGCATACTTCCGCGCTTCTCCGTTTTCATTATCCATAGCCGCCTCATAGAGCAGATAGCCGAAGTTAATATGGTGCGCCTCCTCGCCGCCGCTCAGAAGCACCGCTTTCCACCCCTGGCTTAAAGCCTTTGAAATTTCGTTGTTTTTTTGATAGGCCTGACTTAAATAATTATGAATCCACGGATCTTTGGAATCCAGTTTTTCTGCCTGTAAAAGGTGGGAAAGCGCCTGGGGAATCCGGTCTTGTTCCAGATAAGCGCTACCCAATATGTTGTGCGCCAGCGCACAGTCGGAATCCAAACGCAGAACATCTTCGGCATAGCGGACGGCCGCCGCAAAATCTCCGGCTTCCAGATAAGAATTGGCCAGATTTATTTTGGCCGGATAATAATCCTTTTTCAGCGAATCCGCTTTTAAATATGCCTCAATGGCGGCGGTGTAATTTTTTTCGATAAAATATATGTTTCCGAGATTGATGTAAGCCGTATAGTTCGCGGAATCGGCATTGACCAGTTTCCGGCAGATTTTTTTGGCCTTTTTATACTGTCCGGCCTCGTACAAGTCGATGGCATAGTTGGTTAAAGCCTGAGATGACTTTGATTTGAAAAACATTTTACACCGTAAGAAAACAGAAAGGACAAGGAGAGTATAGACGCATCAAAACAATAATCAAGTTCTTTATCATCCCCGATTTGACTTTTGTCCGGCCCGGTGGTAGATTTGCGGCAAATCAAAACTATATACAAAGCAACAACACAAACACGGCAATTCTGATGACATACAGTTACCGACACATCTGGCTTATCTCATACCCGATTTTGGCCGGGTTGCTCATTCAGCAGCTCATCGGCCTGACCGACACCGCTTTCCTCGGCCGCGTGGGCGAAATCGAGCTCGGCGCCTCGGCCATCGCCGGCGTGTTTTACATTATGATTTTTATGCTCGGACAAGGTTTTTCCGTCGGTGCGCAGATTATTATCGCACGGCGCAACGGCGAACAAAATTATCAGCGGATCGGTCCGATTGTTTATCAGGGAATCGCCTTCCTGCTGCTGACAACCATAGTTATCGCGGCTTTAATGTTCCGCTTTTCTCCGGCCGTTTTGAGCGCAATCATCTCCTCTCCGGCAGTCTGTCAAGCCGCGCTTGATTATCTGCAACCGCGCATCTTCGGCTTCTTTTTTGCTTTTGTCATTGTGATGTTCCGGGCCTTTTACATCGGCATTACCAATACTAAAATCCTTACGCTCAATGCGCTTTTAATGCTGTTTGTCAACGTCGGTCTCGACTATATCCTTATTTTCGGGAAACTCGGTTTTCCGGCCATGGGAATCCGCGGCGCCGCCGTTGCTTCGGTTATTTCGGAGGCGGTTTCGGCGCTATTTTTTATCGTTTATACCTTTTATAAAACCGACTGGAAAAAATACGGGTTTAATCTGCCGGAGCTGTGGAATACTTCTCTGCTGCAGAAGATCTTAAACATTTCGGTATGGACCATGCTGCAAAGCGTCGTGTCTCTCGGAACCTGGCTGATGTTTATGTTGGCGGTCGAACATCTCGGAGAGAGAGAACTGGCCATCAGCAACGTTTTGCGCAGCATTTCCTCCCTGCCCTTCATGGTGGTGGGCGCCTTATACGGTTCGGCCAACGCCGTTACCAGCAACCTCATCGGCATGGAAAAAAACAAAGAGATAAAAGCGACCGCGCGCCGGATTATCGTGCTGGGCTATGCCATCGGCACCGCCATGGAACTGCTGATGGCATTTTTTCCGATTGCGATTATGCGGATATATACCAATAATCAGATTTTGATTGACGCCGCCGTCCCGGCTTATTTCGTATCGCTGACAACTTATTTTACGCTGGTGCCGGGCTTTATTCTGCTGGGCGTCGTTTCCGGAACCGGCCGCACCAAAGAAGCCATGGTTATGGAACTTCTGGCTCTGGCCGCTTATGTCATCAACGTGTGGTATGTGGTTATCTATCTGCGGGCGGACATTGCGCTCTGCTGGACCTGCGAACATTCTTACAACATTCTGCTGACGATCTTTACCTATTATTATCTCCGCAAAAGACACTGGTGCGGTTCCCCGGCGCAAACCTCGCTGTCCTGATAAAAAAAACACCGGACACATTATTTTCTTGATTAATATTCTCACTTCTTTTAAAGTTTAGCTGGTTGCGGCGAACCGCAGCCAGAACCAGAGATGGTTCGGAGCCTTGACAAGCTCTTATACAATACGGTGCATGATATTGCGTCGTCAGTCAGCTATGCATTGCATATTCTGGCAAAATATCCCCGTGACATAGAAATATGGCCGGGGAGGTTTTGGTGTATGTTCAGAAGCCCCGGCTTTAAAGACCAAAACGATCATTTTGTCTTATATGATTTGTCAACTCTCCGACCGCCTTTTCAGGCGGTTTTTTTGTTGTTTACACATAAAAAACTGGAGAATTGAAATCTATGTCCCACTTTAGAGAAAAACTTCGTTTTTGGTTTGCGCCCGAAAAAGGGCGTCCGGCCAAGAATCTTTTGTTTGCTTTTATTGCCACCACAGCCGCAATCGCACCGGATCTGGTGATGAACTATGCGGCCGGCACGCACGTTATTTCCGAACCGCTGTTCACCTTATATGTTTTCGGCTTTATGCTTCTTCTGTCTTTCTGCCAGAACAGGTTCGTGTATTTTGTTATCGCCCTTGTGGTTCTGATGCAGATAATTCAGCTTAATTTTATGGCGTTTTTCGGGCACCCGATTACGGCCGGCGACATCATCAACATCGTCAAAGAAAAGCGCGACGTTTTTGACGCTGCCTATCTGCGGCAAACCTGGTTTGTCATGCCGCTGATTATTTTGTTTTACGGAACGGCTGCCTTCATCTTTTATATCGGCAGCAGGGAATCGGTAAAAATCCGCTGGATGTTTTTGGCAGTGCTGTACCTGATGGCGCACAAACCCTACCGTGCCTGGAGCGAAACTAAGGGAATTTGGTATTTTCAACCCGGTCCGACCCGCCCGTCCCTGAAAAACAACATCAACACCTTTTCTTATTTTTTCTTCCAGTATCTCTGGAAAAACAATGAGGCCTCCGAAATTTCCTATCCCCCCTATTCCTTGGTGCCGCAAGCTTCCGACAGCGACAATATCCTGCTTATATTCGGCGAAAGCCTTTACAGCAGACACATGCCGATGTTCGGTTATGAGCGCAACACTTTCCCCAAACTGACACGGCGTTTGGAAAAGGCTCCGCAAGCGACAATCTCCGCTCTGATTGCGCCGGGAATTTCCACCGCAACGTCAACCGCGCTTTTTTTTAACAGCATCAGAGAACCGGGCAATATTGCCGAAATAAGAAAGCTTACCGGCAATCTGTTCAAAACCGCAAAACACCAATATGTTAAAATAATCTCAAAGCCGGCAATCCCCCGCGATAAACGGGGAATTGCCAAGCATAAAAAAATTTTTGTTGACTTTATATACCGAACGGTATAGATTTCGTCTTTATGGAAATGATAAAAGACAACAGAGAAAAAATATCAGACGTCGCCATGGCGCTGTTTGCCGAAAAGGGTTATGATGCCGTCGGCGTGCAGCTTATCTGCGAAAAGGCCGAGGTGTCAAAACCGACATTGTATTATTATTATGAAAGCAAAGCCGGAATTCTGAAAGAAATTCTGCGCCGCAACTACGAACGGCTGAACACTCTGCTGGAGCAGCAGTCAAGATATATTCCCAACGTCAAAAAATATTTTGAAGACGTTTACCCGGTGTTAATCCGGATTGCCAACGCTTATTTTGACTTTGCCAGAAACAACCGCCAGTTTTACGCCATTGCGCAGTCGGCATTGTTTGCGCCGCCGGAATCGGAACTTTATTCGGCGGTGAAGGAGTTCAACGGCACGCAGTATGACATTATTGAAAAAATGTTCAAAAACATGTCGCGCATCCACCGAAACATGACCGGCCACGAAAAAAGACAGGCTTGGACTTTCATCGGAATGATCAATATATACATTATTCTCAATCAAAACCCCAAAACAGAAGATTTGGTTCATCAATTTATGCACGGAATATTCTAAAAAATTTTATTGTTGATATACCGAACGGTATAGAAAGGAGAAAATTTATGTGGGCTGAAAAAAGAGTTTTTTATCATATTTATCCGCTGGGCTTCTGCGGAGACCGGGGCCTTGAAAAAATCAGCGGCATTATCGGCCACCTTAAATACATCGGTGCCGACGCGCTATATCTGGGACCGGTTTTTCAATCCGCCAACCACGGATACGACACCAGCGACTATTTTCGCATTGATCCGCGGCTGGGAAGCAATGACGATTTCAGGGAAGTCTGCCGCCAGCTGCATGAAAACGGCATCAAGGTTATCGTCGACGGTGTTTTCAACCATGTCGGCCGCGAGTTCTGGGCATTCAGAGACGTGCGCGAAAACAAGGAAAATTCAAGATACTGCGACTGGTTTCTGCTCAATTGGAACGGCAACAACCACTATGACGACGGCTTTTATTATCAAAACTGGGAAGGATGCAGCGATCTGGTAAAACTGAATTTGAAAAACCAGGACGTTAAGAACCATTTGTTTGAAGCCATCAAGAGCTGGACGGACAACTATGACATCGACGGACTGCGTCTGGACGTCGCCTATTGTCTTGACAAGAAATTTCTGACCGAACTGCGCAACTTTTGCAGGGTCTTAAAAGACGACTTTTGGCTGATGGGAGAAATTGTACACGGAGACTACAACCAGCTGATGAACGAACGAATGCTCGACAGCGTGACCAATTATGAGTGCTATAAGGGACTTTATTCTTCATGCAATGACAAAAATATGTTTGAAATTGCCCATTCTCTCAGACGGCAGCAGGAACTCTACGGCGGAAAATTCATGTATAATTTTCTGGACAACCACGATGTCAGCCGCATTGCCTCCAAGCTCAAAGACAAACGCGATTTGAAACTTCTTTATACCATGCTGTATCTGATTCCCGGAATCCCCAGCATTTATTACGGCAGCGAGTTTGGTATTGAGGGTGACAAAGATACCGGCGGCGACAGCATTTTGCGGCCCAGCCTGAATGAATTTACGCCTAACGAACTGACTGAACACATACGTCGGCTGAGCCTGATCAGAAAAGAAAACGAAGTGGTCGTTTACGGCGCATACAAAGAACTTCTGCTTCAGAACGAACAGTTTGTCTTCTCCCGCGAAAACGGCAGCAACAAAGCCGTCTGTGCCGTCAACCTGAGCGAAGAGGAGTACGAAGCCGATATTGAAGGACAAAAAATCAACATTCCGCCCAAAGAAGCGCTGTTGCTCATCGACGGAAAATCCGTATTGCAGAGATGACAAAAAAAGCCTTGATAAAATCAAGGCTTTTCAATTTGGTAGGGGTAGTCAGACTCGAACTGACACTCCCAGAGGGAACAAGATTTTGAGTCTAGCGCGTCTACCAGTTCCGCCATACCCCCATAAAACGCTTGTATAATTAATCTATTTAATCAAACTCGTCAATAGTTTTTTTGCAGACAGTGTCAATTTTCTCTTGACAGTTTTAAATTTTGTTATATTGTTCTATTACATTAAAACAATATTTTCGAGGACGAAATGAATCTTTACGATGCCTTTCTGCTGTTGAGCAACCGTCAGGAATGCGAAAATTTCCTTAAAGATTTGTGTACGCCCAAAGAGCTTAAAGATTTTAACGACCGTTGGGAAATAGCCAAGCTTTTGGATGAGGGGCGGCTTTCCTACCGGGAAATTGCCGAACAGACGCAAGCCAGCCTGACGACCATTACCAGAGTGGCGCGCTTTTTAAAAGACGAACCTTACCGGGGATACAGAACCCTTTTAGACCGAATGAAACAAAATGACTGATTATAAAACCAACAAAGCAACCGTTTTTTGTGATTTTCCGAACAGTGTTTCTTTCGGCCTGCACCATTATTTCCATCGACATTGACGTTTTTGCTTCAGCTAAAAAAACAATCAATGAACCTTTTTTATTCCTATGATTTCGATGGAGATTTACCTATGCAGAATTTTGAAACGATTACGATACGCAGCGCAAGAAAAGAAGACGAAGCCGAATTGGCAGATTTGGCTTATCGGGCATATTATGACCGCTTTTTTAACGATCTGGTGACGGCAAAGGCCGGCGCCTCGCTGAAAGTTTATCCGGAACTCATTCCCGACGAAGAGAAAGACACCGGACAAAGCCGCAGCAGTTTCAGGGACTATTGGCGAAAGGCCATGCAGAATCTGGACAATCCGGAAAAGCCGTTTTTATGTTTCGTGGCTGAAATTAAAACGCCAGAGGGCCGTAAAATCATCGGCTTCCGCAAGGGATATGCACTGCCGCTTGAAGATGAAGAATACCGCCGTTATGAAAACGAAAACAAAAAACGCGCCCTGCTCCGCAAAAAATCCGAATACCGCGGAATCGACGTTTATAACGACTTGCGGGAAATTCCCCTGCCGCCCAAAGAAAAAATTGCCGGTTCCAGTTCGCTCTATATTGATCCCGCCTACAAACGCTGCGGCATCGGCCGACGGCTGGTCAGCCGTTATGCGCGCGAAGTTTTGAAACGCGGCTTCAGCGCTATGATGACCAGTTGTTATATTTACAACGACTCCCAAAAATTTATTCGTTCGGTCGGCGGAGACTATGCCATTCGCTGCAACATTCCCTGTAATTACAAGAAGGAAGACGGGACGACAGATGTCTGCAATATTGCCGGTTATATGCTGCTGTGGAGTGAAAACAACCTGAAAAAAATCGCTTATGAAAATTATGCTTCCCGACCGCCGGCAAAATCCGTAACAGTGTTGATAAATGAGGTTCTGAGTCAAAAAGCCGCATCTATCTCGCTGTAAAATAGAATTATTTTTGCATATATGATAAATAGTTTTACCCCTCTGGAAAGTTAACCGTTTGTTAATATATTTAGTTTTGTAAACATTTTTAGGAGGGTTTGAAAATGTTGAAAGTTAATGTCGCAGATTATCTGATTAATAACTTATCCGGCGTAAGTTTTGACAATAACGAATTGGTCAGCAAGACCATCGATATGCTGGTGGACAACTGGTCAGACAATAAATACGTCATCGTCAAACCGGATATTGAATATAAAATAAGTCCCAAGAGAATAATTTTCAGCAAAAATTCTTTGCACAACATTACCAACTGCTAGAATGTTTTACATTCATCCGACATTATTATGCTTCATAAATATATCTCTCTAAACACACTTCAATATTAAAGCCTCTATGCGCAATGCACAGAGGCTTTTTTTTATAAATCAAAGCCGTTTCCAGGTGGTACCGTTGGGGCCGTCTTCCAAAACGATGCCTTTTTCTTTCAGGTCATTGCGAATTTTATCGGCCGCAGCCCAATCTTTGTTCTTTTTGGCTTCGGCTCGGGCGGCAATCAGTTTTTCGATTTCCGCGTCATCCCCGCCGGCATCGCCTTTGAACCAAACCTCGGGATCCTGCCACAACAGTCCCAGCAGATAAGCGTTGGCCAAAAGTTCGGACTTGTATTTTTTCCGATCGGCCTCCGTTTCCGCTTTGTTCAAATTATTAACGTTTTCATGCAGATAAGTCAGAGCCAGCGGCGTGTTCAGATCATCGGCCAACGCCTCGACCACTCTGGCGTCGGGTTCGGTTTTGTCTGCCTCAATATCCCTGACCTTCAGCAAAGCGTTGTAAAACTTGTCCAGCGTCTGCTTGGCCGCCTGCAGTCCGTCAAACGTAAAGTTAAACGGCTGGTGATAATGCGAAGTCAGAAACAGCAGGCGCAGCGCTTCGGCCGGCGCTTTTTCCAACACTTCGTCCAAAGTATAAAAATTGCCGAGAGACTTTGACATTTTAACACCGTCAACCATCAACATACCGGCGTGAACCCAGTAATGCGCAAACCGCGTGCCCTCAAAAGCGCAGCAGGACTGGGCACATTCGTTTTCGTGGTGCGGAAAAATCAGGTCGGAACCGCCGCCGTGGATGTCAAAATCGTTGCCCAGCAGTTTGGAACTCATTGCCGAACATTCCAGATGCCAGCCCGGACGGCCGTATCCCCAGGGGCTTTCCCAACCGGGTTCATCGGCATCGGACGGCTTCCAGAGAACGAAGTCCGCTGGATTTTTCTTATAATCGGCAACTTCTACCCGGGCGCCGGCCAGCATCTCTTTCATTGAGCGTCCGGACAAACAGCCGTAATCCGGCATGGAATCAACGTCAAACAAAACATGGCCGGCCGCTTCATAAGCATGGCCGTTTGCCAGCAGACGCTTGACCAGCTCTATCATATCGCCGATATAATCCGTGGCGCGCGGCCGATAGTTCGGTTCCAGATTGTTCAGCTTTTTCATATCGGCAATATACCAGTTGTATGTTTCTTCGGTAATTTCGCGGATAGGCTTGCCGGTCTGTTTGTGTTTATTCAAAATCTTGTCGTCTACGTCGGTAATGTTGGAAACATAAGTGACATGCTCCGTACCGTAAACATGACGCAACAGACGGAATAAAACGTCATAGGAAACCGGCGTTTTGCCGTTGCCCAGATGAGCCTTGTCATAAACCGTCGGCCCGCAGACATACATACGCACATTGTTACAGTCGATGGGAACGAACTTTTCTTTACGACGTTTCAAAGTATTGTGCAAATATATGTCTACCACGTTTTTTCTCCTTTGTTAGATTAATATACCGAAACGCTTCGGCTCGGAACGGCCATATCAGGCTTTGAGGCCTTTCAGACGGTTATAGGCTTTAATTCTGCCCATCAGCGGCAGCAGGATTTTCAACTCAGGGCCGTTTTCCCTGGCGGTCAGGGCTTTGCGGATGGGATGGAAAAGCTCTTTGCCTTTTTTGCCGGTTTTGTTTTTTACCTCGTTTACCCAGGCATTCCAGGTTTCCTCGTTCCAGGGTTCCGGCGGAAGCAGTTCCGCGGCGGCGTCGGTGAGTTCCCGGTCTTCTATCACGGGGGGCAGCTCCCGATTGCAAATTTCTTCCCAAACGCCGATGTCGCCGACGACGTTCAAATTGCCCCGAACCGCATTCCAAAACATTTTATCAACGTTTACGCGCTCTTTTACATATTCATAAGGCGCCGTCCGCACAAATCTGGTATTGAAGAGTTTTAATTCTTCTTCGTCAAACTTCGGCTGTGCCCGTCCGATTTTGCGCAAATCCAGAGAAAGCGCCAGCGCGTTCAAATCATAAAACGGTTCAATGGCTTCAGAGGTTCCGAGTTTGGCAAGAAAAGAGCTGATTGCCATGGCTTCAACGCCTTCTTCGCGCAGTTCGCGCACGCCGAGACTACCCAGACGTTTGGACAGTTTTCCCTCTTTGCCGGTCAACAGCGGCAGATGGGCAAAAGCGGGCACTTTTCCGCCGAGGGCCTCAAACATCTGCACCTGGGAGGCGGTGTTGGTCACATGGTCTTCTCCCCGGACGATATGGGTTATGCCGAAATCGACATCGTCGATAACCGAAGGCAAATGATATAAAAAGCTTCCGTCCTCGCGAATGACGATCGGATCGCTCAAGTTCCTGGCTTCATATTTCACTTCGCCCCGAACCAAATCGTTCCAGGTTATTTCGCCGTCAAGAAGTTTAAAACGATAATGCGGCTTGCGGCCTTCGGCCTTATAGGCGGCAATCTCCTGCGCGGTCAGGTGCAGCGATTTGCGGTCATAAATCGGCGGCAGCCCTTTGTTCAACAGACGCTTGCGCATAAACTCAAGCTCCTCGGCCGTTTCCCAGCAGGCATAGATGCGTCCTTCAGCCTTTAATTTTTCGACCACGGCATTATAGCGGTCAAAACGAGCCGACTGGCGCGCCTCTTCGCTCCAGGTCAGACCGAGCCAGGTCAGCGCATCGCGAATGGCGCGTTCGTATTCGTCCTTGGAGCGCAGCTTGTCCGTATCGTCAATCCGCAGCATAAACTTTCCGCCAAGCTTTTTGGCCAGCAGCCAGTTGAACAGAGCCGTGCGGGTGTTGCCGATATGCATAAAGCCGGTCGGACTGGGCGCAAATCTAACTTTAATTTCATTCATCTTAAAAAAATATCCACTTCGGTATCAAAAAAACTAAAGTGGATATTATAAGCTTATTGTCATAAATTCAAGGTATTTCTGTCAGAAAATCATTGATATTCGGCATTTTCCAACTTCATCCGATTGGTCTTCTCGGTAGAAACGGTGACCGTTTCCAAATCTTCCAAAAACCAGGTCATGTCGCCGTCGGCATCAGCTACCATCTGGTAAAAACGGTTGCGGTAAGACAAAATCAGGCTGCTTTCGGCCAACTTAATATCCACCAGTTTGATTCCGTTGTTTTTTTTCAGACGGAAAACGACGTTGATTTTTTTCGGCGGCTGAGAAGCATCGCTGAAATTGCGGCCGAGATCAATCTGCGCCGCAACGTCGGTATAATCGGGCTGCACGTCGGCATTCAAAATTTCAAATTTGATTTCTTCTTCAAACGTCAGGGGAAAACTTTTGTAAACCCCCAGCGCATAGCGTTTGAACAAAGACTGATACTGCCGCTGCTGTTCAGACGTCATCTCGCGCCAGTGCTTGCCGATGACAAATTTGGAAATGTAATCCAGATCGACATATTTCAAAAACAATTCGTCCAGCTTTTTATACTTTACCGCCAGATTTTTCTCCTGAAAGGTTGTCAGCAGCAGGTTGCCCCGATCCTGCGCCCAGGAACGGGCCTCGGCAGCGCCGATTTCGGAAGCGCTGGCCACCTGCGGAAAAGCAAGGCTCAAACAGACGATAATAAGTTGTAAATATTTCTTACAATTCATTTAAATATGTCCTATAGTAACAATTATTTCAGATAAGATTATAACACATATTGGTTAATAAAATGAAACTTAAATTATGGTTTTTGGTTCTTTCTCTGGTCTTTTTCGGCAAAGAGTGCGCCGCGGCAGACGCCGGCCTGCGCTATATCAACACCCGCGGCACGGTGCGCTGCGGAAGCGATCTGACGACCAAGACCTATGCTTACAAAGACGAAGCCGGCTACTGGCGGGGCATTGACGCCGACTTCTGCCGGCTGTTTTCCACCGCGATTTTCGGACGCGGCGACCGCTTTGAAATGGTGGACGTAAAATCTTATGACACGGCCAAGGCTATCGCCTCCAACAAAATAGACATTATGCTCGGCGACGCTCCTTCCACCGCAACAAGAGACATCGGCAGCAAAGCGACTCAGGCGCAGCTGCTTTATTACGGACGTCAGATGTTTCTGGCTCAGAAGATTGACGGCGCCAATTCGATGGAGGCCTATAAAGGCAAAAAAGTCTGCACGGTGACCAATTCCGAAGACTTTTACAATCTGCAGGACTACAGCGACAAATACAGTCTGGAGCTGAGACCGTTGATGTTCAAGGATCCGCGCGCAGCCAAAGAGGCTTTTCTGCTTAAACGGTGCGAACTTCTGACCGGAAGCGAAATTTACCTTAAAAGCATATACCGGCAAATGGCCAACGAATATATGGACATAACCATGCTGCCGGAAGTGATTGCCTACAAACCTGTTTATGCTCAGGTTCTCAAAGACAATCAAACTCTGCGCACAATTGTCAAATGGGTAGTCAACGCCGTTACGCTGGCCGAAAAGAAAGGCATTACTTCCAAAAATATTGACATTTTCATCGGCGTCAAAGACGCTTCCATCGTCAATCTGTTCGGCATTAATCCGGTATTGTGGGAAAAGTTTCAGTTAAAACCCGGCTGGGTCAAAACCGCCATTACCGAACTCGGCAACTACGGCGAAATTTACGAACGCAACCTCGGTTCGCTTTCAGACCTGAACATTGATCGCGAAAAAAACAAGCTGATTGACGACGGCGGGCTGATTATACCGCAATCTTTTTTCTGAAATTGCCATTGCCGTTGATAAAGCGTTCGGCCTGTTCCAGTTCGTCCGGCGTAATCCGGTGCTGACCTCCGTCCACGACATAAGTAAATACGCGGCAGCCGATCTGTTCCAGATTATGACGGGTAAACTCCAAAGCCTCAAAGCGGACGAGATTGTCCTTGTTGCCGTGCATAAGCAAAATATCCGGCGCGCTGCGGTGATGCTTCATCAAAAAACTGTGCGAAGCCATGATACCGCTGAAGCTGATACAGCCGCCGATTTTGTTTTCGCGCATCAACGCCGTATAAAGCGCCAGCATTGCTCCCTGAGAAAAACCGCATAAATACAAATCTTTGTCCTCAAGCTGATATTCATTGAGGCTGGCGTCGATATATTCATCAAGATAAAAACGCGCTCCCTCAAGACCCTGAGCCATATGATCGTAGATTTGGACGCATTCTTCCATGGTCGGAACCGTTTTGCGGGCATCGTCCGGATCGAAACGGTGCATGGAATACCACTGGCGTTTGTCATCAAGAATTTCGCAGCTGATCGGCGCCTGAGGAAGATGAACCGCGGCATTGTCTATGTTTGATATCATCGGAAGAATCGTATGTTCCAGATAATCGGCATTATCAATATAGCCGTGCAGAAAAACCACCAGCTTTCGGGGATGGCCGTTTACATGTACAATTTCTTCATTAATGGCATTCAGCATTTGACACTTCCGTTCCGCTAAAACTTATTTTTCGTTTGAAATATATGCAAACTGTTTAAATAAAACGTAAACAAAAGGATTAAACGCCTTATGAAACAATAAAAAACGGCGCCCCGTCAAGAGGCGCCGGTTGTCATTCCTTGGGATATTTGGCTTTGATGTCCTGCCATTTTTCAATAACGTCTATCAACTCGTAAGGCAGGTCACCGCCGTCTTGCAGCACCATATCAAAGGCTTTCAGAACGGCGTCGAGCTGATCTGTCAGCGGTATCTGCCGATTATAAGCACGGCGGCGTTTTTCAGCATAGGTCATTTTAGTTCGGGGCATGGTCATTTCCTCACTTAATCAGTTTTCCGGCTGCGGACAGCGCGGTATTGAATAAATTGCTGCTGTTTTGCTGCTGCAAACCGGCGTATCTGCGTTTATAATCCGTCTCATCTTCGGCAATGTCGTCATAAGTCTCCCGCGCCAGGCGCTGCTGCACGGCGGCAGACGACTTGCTGGACGTAATGCCCATGGCGCCAAGGCCGGCACGGCGCGTTGCCAACTGCTGGTTGAGCAGGTTTTTGCGTTTGGCCGCGGCCGCCTGCTGATCCTGACGCAGATATTTCATCTGCTGATTGTTTTTTCTGGTATCGTTTAACAAATTCATGGCAGCCAAACCGGTTCCGGCGGCCGTTGCCATTGAGATTCCACCCATGGTCGGTTTTCCTTTCTAATCTTTGGTTTTGATTTCGTTAACAACGGAAAGCAGCGTAAATTCGCAGGGAATTTCGCTTTTGATACTCCACATCGGTTTTTCCAAATCGCGAATCCAGCCGATGGAGCGTAAAATGACATCTCCGTTAAACAATTGCGGCGGCGAATCGAGAATCTGATCCCAATACATTTTTTTCAGCGGAACTTCGACATAACCGCTGCCGTAATTAAGCTTCAACGATTTTGACGAGATAATGCGGAAAATTCCCTGAATGATGCGGTAGGCTTTCGGCGGATAAGGTTTATTGGCCTCGCAGACAAAAGGCAGCGGCTCGATAATATGTTCATAAGGCAGTCCGACCGTTATGTCCGAAGCTTCTTCAAACAAAGTTATCCGGCCGTTTTTTACCTCGAAATCGCCGACGGTAAAATCATCGGCGACAACCTGCACCTTCTCGCCTTCCAGATAGTCCAACCCGTCCCAGTCTTTTTTGGGCGTTTCGGAACGGAGAGAAACACAGCCGTCCACAAAACATCCGGGACTAAAACGCTCCAGATAATAATTCTCCCGGCGGCGGACAATAAAATAAAGCCCGTCTCCGATGGCGGCAACGGACGTAAAATCGCCCTGCGTCCTGAGTTTGCTCCAGGCGTTGACTTCCTCGGTGCGATAAGTGGTCAGGCAGGAGACGGTACCGTCTTCCAAAATTATGTACAATACGCTGTTGTCCTGATAGTACACGCCGTCCACCGGCTTGTCGATTATATTGTCGGACATCAGCGTCAGATCCTTGGCCTGATAGGCCTGTTCAACATCCGTATACAAAAATTCGCGCAACTGGCGGCCGTTTTGCGAAATAAAGGTCGTGGCGCCGTCAATATTTTGCGGCGGCAGAGAATATTTGGCATAGCTGCCGATGTTGGTCTGGCGGTTAAGCCTGATGCTGGACGGCGTCAGCGGTTCGCCCGACACCATCCATTCGGCGCCGGTAGTAAAAACCAGCAGGTGTCTGGTCGAAACGACATTGGTCACGGCGTTTACCTGATCGGACAAAATGGCAAAATCAATCGCTTCGTCATCCAGACCGGTGCCGATGTCAAAATTGAACAAATCCGACGACTTGGAAAGCCACAAACGATTAGGCAGACTCTTAGAACCGCCGATAACCATCCGGTCCTGGTGAAAGGTGACCGAGTTCGGATATCCGCGGACGGGCGAAAAGGCCTGCTCTTCCCAATCTGAAGACGCGCCGGTGCCGGAAAGCCCTTTTTTGACATCGGCCTGACAATGTCTGGAATCGGTCACGGAAGTTATAACCGCTTCTCCCGAATTGATTTTAATGCGAACACCGACAAACGCAGCCGAAAAAATATCCGCATCCGCCGTCAGGGTTATGTTTCCGCCGGTACCGCCGGGCGTGAGCTTGACCTTGTTTTGATAAAAATTGAAATAAGGGCAATACAGACAACCGTCCTTCTGATAATATTCCCAAGGTTCAATCATCCAGACCTCATTGGCATTGCGGCTGATCTGGCGCGGCTCCACATCGGGATGAACAACCAGCAGCGTGTCTGCGCTCTGGGTCCAGTTTATTTTCTTTATCTGCTCTTCCGTCCACGGCGTTTCAAGCTCGCTGATATTGACTCCGTCCTTATAAACCCGCAGTTTTTTATCGGAAAAGCACAGCAGATAGGTTTGTTCGGTATTGAACTCAAAAGCAATCAGACGTCCGGGGCCGGAAAGCTCGTCAATATATTGCAGTCCCGGACGCCTGGAGACGCCGCCGGTCGGATAGATGATGACATTTTGCAGCGTACGCGCTCCGTTTTCGTAAATGCGCAAATCTCCGCGGCCATACAAATTCGGAGACAATTGCCCCGAAGTGAAATTGGTTTTGACCGAAATCTGATTCATTTTCGCACCTCCACCAGCGTAAAGTCTTCAAAACGTCCGGGCGTATCCTGCTGCGCATCAATCGAACGGGCACGACTGACCGAATCTTCGGCAATTTTGCTTAAAAATTCGGCCCGGGTCGAACTCTCTGTCAGCGGAATGCAAAACTCAAACGCCAGCTTATTAATCAGCGCTTCGCAAAAATAAGCCGGAAAAACGCTTTCATCGGGACGGTAAATATAGGTCAGGTTAACCTCCGTCATATCGGTATGGAGCTTATCTTCAACGACACGATATTCCACACCGCGTCCCCGCCCCTGAGAACCGGCGGAGATAATCCGCAAAAGATCAGAGGGCAGCAGATAGGCATAACGGTAATCTGCCAGCGGCGCGGTTTCCAGGCGCCCCAGACGTACCTGCGCCACGGCAAAACTCCACGGATATGAAGACAGCAGACCGTCGCGAATATAAGGGTACAGATTGGCGGCAACTTCCCCCTCAGCCGTTCCCTCCTCAAAAGAAGTGATGCTGGAAGCTCCGATTTTAAGCAGAGCCTTGGAACATAAACTGATGCTGGAATAGTTCATATTATAAATTCCTTCGTTTTGTAAAAAAAAAGAGAGTCCCACAGGGGGACTCTCTCATCATTTGCTAACAGGTATCGGGTTAAAAACTAGGCTGCCGCGGCCGGCGCAACGGAAGTGACCGTAACGGATGCGGCGGCAACGGCGGTTACCGCCAGCACGGCAGGTTCAATCGCGCTGTCTTTGGAAGCGGAAACCAAAATCATATCGCCGGGACGGACAAACGGCGCCGCATCGTTAAAATAGCCGGCTCCTTTCACGGCGGTTAACGCATCGGCCGTGGAATAGCTCCACAGCGTAAAGCCGTTGGCGTAGGCCATCACGCTTAAATCTTTGGTGTTTAATGACATATGTTTTCTCCTTGATAATAAAAAATTAAGCTTCTTTGCATTTGATGCGGACAATGCCGGTTTCATCAATCAGGCAGGCACCCTGGCTCATCATATTATTGACAAAGTGCGCCGCATGGTCGCCGTGCCAGGTGATGTCAGACTTGACGTCCTGCCCCGAAGCATGGCCGACCGCCGTTTTATGAAAGATAAAACAGTCGCGGTTGGTGCCGGAAAGCGGCAAACCGGTATGCATAATCCAGTTAATGCCCAGCCATTTGCGGCTTTCGGTGCCCTTCAGGAACGGTAGATTGTCACCGGCATAATCAGAATTGGAAAACTCGGCAATGTTGAGCAGCGCATTCCATTGCAACGGGCCGACAATGCCAAAACGCTGTCCGTCGTCGGGAACGTCATTTTCGTTGAGCTTGGCAAAAGCGTTCAAGATGTCGGTTTTGGACAAAGCCTTGGTATAATCGCCGACATCGTTGGCATTTGAGGCTTTGCTCAGCGCGTCAATAATCAGTTCGTCGGTTTTGCGTCCCAGCGCATAAGCGCCTGAAGAAGCGATAACGCGGCGTTCGTCAATGCTGAGCTTCAACTCGTCCAAAGCATCGACCCAATCACCGGCATAATAGTCCTGCAATTCGCACTCAATCGGCGTATGATCAATGCTCATGACCGGAACCAGGCCGTGACGCGCCTTGCCGGAAGCAATGCCCTTGCCGACGCGCTGAAACACGGTTGACGAACCTTTGACATTATTTTTATAACGAACGGTATTTTTCAATTTTGAACCCATCTGCTGATAAGCCAGATGCACATCGGCTTCAAAATTTTTGATAAACGACTTGGATACTTCTGTAGACATAATCTTTTCCTTATATTTGCAAAAATCCGCTTTCGGAGAAGCGGACTTTTCAGGTTAAAACACGTTACTATTTTATTTTTCCGGATAAAGCTTTTCAAAACCGCGGGTTATTTTGGCGATATAAGCGCTGTCCTTATCCCGCCAATAGCGCGGATCTTCCATCATTTTCCGCAGACTGGCCTCACTCAGTTCTCCGGTCTCCGCGCCCTCTTTCAACAAGGACGGTTCGGCGGAAGACATCATATTGTAAAGCGCAATGACGCCCTCGGAAGTGGAGGCCAGCGCATCATAGACCTCGGGATTGACATTTTGTTTTGCCCAGGCCGAAAGCTGACGCGAAACCTCGTTAAACTTGTCGCGGCCGCCAAAGTGACGAGCCAGTTTTTCCAGCTGGCGTTCCGCTTCAAAATTGACGCTCATCTCATCCAGTACCGGCAGAACCCTTTCGCCCGCCAAATCATAGACCAGCTGCGCCTGCTCGTTGGTAAATCCTTTTTCATAGAACCTTTTTAAGATGTCTTCATCCACATCCAACAGCGGGCTCGGAATGTTGATGCGATACTGGTCATAGCTTTCGGGAATATTGCGGAGATTGGTCTCCACCAGATTGTCGTCCCGTTTGGCCAGATCATTATAAGCGGCAATAAGTTCATCAAGTTTCACCTGTTTTTTCTGTTCGTCCCAGAAAGCATCCGGCAGACCGGACGGACGCCCGGACGTCTGGCCGGAAGACTGCCGCGATGCGGAAACATTCAGCAGATTTTCATTTTCCTGACTTTGCATTTTTGTTCCTTTCTAAAAATCAGATTTTTTGCAACCGCTGAGCGCCTCAATATATTTCACTAAACGTCTCTGCCCTTCCAGATACCTAAGTTCGGCATCTGAGGCATCGGGACCGAGGCAGCGCTCAAGAGTTACTTTTTTCAAAAAAGAGAGGACGAATCTGCCCTCTCCGGTTATAAAACACCCGGCAAACATCCGCCGGACTTCTTCATCCGGCAATGCCGAGGCGTTATATTCATTCAGCGGCATCGGCAATATTTCCCTGCGGTTGTTCGTTAATCAGCGTTGCCGGAACGTTCAGAATCCGTCCCAGGGTTTTGGCGGCTTCAAACATATTGACCGCCGAAAGCCCGTCCATGCCCAACGCCGTTACCAGATTGATCCATTCGCTGATATTGCTGACGTCTTGTCTGGCCTGAAGCAAAGCCAGCGGAGACTTATACTGCAGGTCGACAATCTTGCCGTCCAAATCAAAGTTCATAATATCGCCGCGGCGACGCAGAATGTAAAAAGCCCTTTTCAGCAGCGGGGTCAGAAGTTCGCTTTGCAGACGTCCGAAGCTGGCGCCCAGGATGCGGGCAATTTCCGCCGAGCGTTCCAACACCTCGGTTGCCGTCATATTCGGAACATTTACCTGCGAAAGGCGATCGGCCAGCAGCGCGTGGTTTATCCGGCTTTGCAGATTTTCCAAAATCAACTGCGAAACGTCAAATTTTCCCGGTGCCTCAAGCGGCGTCAGTCCCTTGGAACCGACCGCCTTGGGAATGATGGCGCCGGGAACGAGCTTGATGTTGGCCGGATTGAGAATGCCGTCATCATCGGCCTGCCAGATGCCGGTCACCGAAATTGACGCGTTTTTCAATATCAGTTCCACCACCTTGTTGGCGGTTTTAATGTCAGGCAAAGCTTTCATTACCGGCGAACGACCGTAAACCTCACCCGGCGCTTTCAGCCAGCGGAAATTTATGAACGGCGAGGTTTCAAAAACGCCTTCCCGCAGCACCAGATTGTCTTCGGGACCGGAATTTTCGTCCCAGACGAAAGCCGTATATTCATATCCCGACTGCCCGAAACTGCCGTGCCGCGGAATAACGGCCTCAATCAGGGTCAGACGAAAATCGCCGTCGGAGCGAAAACGCTCCTCCCACAATGGCGGCACTTCCGCTTTCGGAAACCGGAGACGAATACTTTCCAAACCGATTTGCGAACAGCGGAAAGTGGTGTCTATTTTGCCGTCCGGACTTTCTTCCAACGCAATCTCGCGCAACGGAACCGCATAAAAGCGGAAAGCCGACGCCTCGCCGACCGGCGCTTCTTCAAACATCAGGCAGGCAGTGCCGGCCGTAACCAAGTCCAGATAGCACTGATGTATTTCCACGGCAAAATTGGAATGCTCAAAATTCTGCATCATAATTTCCGAGGTTTTTTCCAATGTTTCCGCAACCCGGGAACGTTCTTCCTCCGAGAGTTCTTCACCGCCTTTAAGGCCAAACCATTTGGCCCAGGGCGGCGTCAGTTCCGACAAAAGCGAAGACGCCAGCTGATCGACGGCATCAGGTGCGGTTCCGTCAAACAAATGCAGATTTTTTTTGCTTCCGTAATCGGTGCCGATACTTGTCATCCCGACATTTTCCCGCTGCGGCAGCGCATATTCGTAACATTCCTGCCAGTGGGGAAGCCATTGCTGCTTTCGGTTCTCCGCTCTTTTGAAGCGTTCGATAAGTTTTTCTATTTTACCGTTCATCGGTTATTCTCCGAGCAGCTTTTTGCGGTTCAGTTCCATATTTTTCAAATCCAGCAATCCGTTGTAAGACGTGCGGATGGTGCTGTCCATTCCCCGGCGCTGGCGCTCAAGCGCTTTTTTGCGCTCTTCTTCCGCCTTTTTTTCGGCATCCTGCGCCGAAGTGTCTGCCGCCGGGACTTCTATTTTCGGCGAACCGCCGCTGAATACTCCTCCCATTTCTTTCTCCTCATAATTTATGTTATAAAAAAAGCCCCGAAAAAAAAATCGGGGCAGTTAAGTTTAGGTTATCTTATTGACCACTTTCGACAAGATGTCTTCCTTTTTGGCATTCTGCTTTTCCTGACTGCGCTTGACAACGGAAATGCCCAGTACGCCCAGGGCCACGCTCCACAACGACGTAGTTTCCACCAAAGCGCCGATAATATCGGCGGCATTGGGATAATCGGCCAAAACCACATAACAAATTGTAGACATGGTCAGCAGCCAGGCTGCGGCAACCGAATAACCGAACGCCGGACGCCAAAAGCGGACAAAACGATCCTCGGAAGCAATCTCGCGGCGAATGGTTTCATTAATCACTGCCAAGGTTTTGTCATCATATTCGCCTTCAATTTCCTGCATTCGTTCCGCATGACGATTGACTTCGGAAATCTGCTCGGCAGAAATTTCGCGGTTTTTGATGGCGCTGCTGACATCAAGCAGCGCCGAACCTGCTTTTTTGGCGCAATCGGCATCCAGACGCCCCAAAGATGAACTTACAAACTTTATCAAAATCGGCAGGCCGATTTTTCCCAAAACTTTGCTTATCACCGTTTGCTCTCCTCAATATCGTTATAAAAAACATGGCTGCCGATTTCCGCGCAGGGAATCTTGCCAATTGACCACCGGGGACAAACGTTCCTGGCATGATAATGCGTGGCGCCGCAGGTTTTGTCTTCCAGCAGACCGGCGGCCGCCCGTCCGGCTATCCTTTTGCAGGCCGCGTATACAGGATCGGAATCGTTAACCCGCAGCAATTTGCGATAGTTCGGATCATCGGTGTTCCAACAAGAAAACTGCCGCGGTTTCTGGCAAACCCCGGCAATATCGTTTCCCCACCAGTATTTTCCGCCGCGTTTCCGGCTGAACGCCACCCGGTTCAGAATGACCATGGCCACGGCCTCCTGTCCGGCCAGCGGTTCTCCCCTGGCCTCTCCCCAAATGGTTTTGGCCAGAATATCGGTTGTTAAGTTTGTCATCTGTTTTTTCCCACCTCGTCTAGTTTCTTTTCAATTCTCAATAAATGATTGGTTAAACGGTCTTCAACATCTTTAAGATAGTTGATGGAAACATAGTTTCTGGCAACGTGCAGCTTGAAGTCAGCCAAAGCTTCCCTGACGGAAGCCATGCCTTTTTCCGAACTGTTTTTCAAAACCGCCAGATCTTGATCCGTTTCTTTGCGGTTTCTGGCCATCATTCGAAACAATGTCACAAAAACCGGGAGCTCGACCATGGCTACCCAGCTGGTTAATTCACTAAACATCGTTTATATCCCTTATAGTACGTCAAATCCGGTTCGGGCGGCAAACTGACGGTTCGTGCCCTGCCATGTGTTTATGCGCGTTTGCGAAACGTCCGACACAAAAGCAGGCAGACGCACAGGCTCGGAAGCCAGACATCCGGCGACAGCGTCAAGAGCATCGTCGTGATGAGTGCCGCCGGGACAAAATTCGCGCATTTCTTCAATGAACGGCGTCGACCATATTTTCTTATGAACATTCAAAGCCCTTTCAGCCAGCAACACTTCAAAAGCCTGAACAATGCGCAACGCCTTATTGGCATTGGAACTGGCTTCCAGCACCGCGGCCCGGTAATTTCTCTTTTGCAGCGTCTGTTTTAATATCCCCGGCAGAAACTTTCCGATGCCGTTGACCTCAATCCTGACCGACGACAGGCAATTGCGTTCCAGGAAAGCGGCGACAACGCCGCATTGCTGCGAAGCAATGTTTTCATCCGAACCGCCTTTGATTTTGATATACTCCAAATCATGCAGCCAATAGCGTCCTTCCTCATCGACAAAGACACAGGCAATGACCGAATTGTCCCCTTTGGCCGAAGCAAAAGACGGATCCCACCAGCAGGAGGCCGAAAGCATCCGGCGGCCGCCGATTTTCAAACAATCGCGTCCGTTGGCAGAGCTGACGCTGATTTCGCCGTCATACGGACAAAGGCGTTCCGGATCCAGAATACTGTCTTTGATGTTAACCGGTTTCAGCATCATCTGCGAAAGGAATTTGTTCTCCCCCGAACGCTGCCGGACAGAAGAAAAAAAAAAAAAAAAAAAACGCTCCGGCCAGTTTGATTTGCCGTTT
The DNA here is from genome assembly GCA_944390895.1 of uncultured Alphaproteobacteria bacterium. GTDB lineage: Bacteria > Pseudomonadota > Alphaproteobacteria > RF32 > CAG-239 > CAJLXD01. The sequence goes on along the minus strand of CALXRQ010000003.1, from coordinate 25,882 downwards.
TCATCCAAAATGGGAATCTCCATTTTTTGAAAATCCAGCAAAAACGGTTTCTGTTCCGGCCGTGACCGATCAAAGCCGGTTTGATATATGGTATAAAACGTATGCGGCGTCCCGATATAAAGCTGCATGCCGTCCGGCGTCAGAATATAGTCCAGCTCGTCCAACCGGGCTCTGAGTTCCTGCCGCTTCAGTGCCGAATCACAATTTTTGGGCACTTCCACATCATCGCAGATAATCAAATCCGCACGCAGACCGGTGATGTTGGCTCCCAGACCTTTGGCCAGCATGGACGGATCACGCAGTTCACGCTCGCGAAGAATCGTAAACTGATCTGAAGCCCATTGGTCCTGATGCGGCGGTTTCATATCAGCGGTAAGCGGATGGCGTTCAATAATACGCTTGACATTGCGCACCATCTTTTTTGCCAGCGCATGATCCGCAGCCATAACCAATATCCGCAGAGCAGAATTGCGATACAGGCACCAGGCGCAAAACAAGCCGACGATCGTCGACTTGCCGGAGTTGCGAAACGCCATCAGCAGACCTTGCCTTGAAGCTGTTCCGCTCCAGAGTTTTTCCAGCCAGAGTGACATTTTTCTCTGGTGTTTGGGAACGTTTAATCCCTGAAGCCGCATCCAGACATAAACAAAGCCGAAAAATCCGATTTTCTTTCGCAACCTTGTCATTCTTCGTCCTTAAATTGTTCACATTCCGCTTCTGCTTCGTTAAGCAAACGTTCTAAAAAACCGTCCGTTTCTTCCGCAGGCGGCAGTTTTATCTCGTCTTCGGTCCAGCGGGCCAGCTTGAGAAGCGTTTCGGCATGCACCACCGCCGATTTGCAGGCATTGTGATGCGCTCCGAACCCCTTGGCATCGCAGGGCACCGGCTGTTCGGAAAAATCCTCATAACTGCGGATTACTTTTGAGATTTGCTGCGGCAGCGTTTTTTTCAATGCATCTTTCAAAGACTGAAGCGTTTTTATTTTCCTTGCAGACATAAAAAACTCCAATAAAAAAAGCTCCAAACCGGCATGCGGTTAAAGAGCCCTTAACTTATTTAAGATACACTACTAGCAAGTGATGTTTTACGGTATATATGAAAAAAATCAGCTTGTCAAGACTTTTTTCCTACAATTTTGAGATTTTTTTTAATTTTTTATACAATTGATAAGGTGTAATTATACCAAAACAATGTATGCCGACTATTCTTTTGACAAATTCCACACAGCTGAAAACGCCCAGCGGAGCACATTTTGGCGGCGCCTGAACAAAATCTGCGGCAATGACACGGCAATTCTGGCGCCGGCGCAAACGGATAAGATAATCTTCCTCTGACGAGGAATAATGTTCGCAAACAACAAGCTGATTGGACAGCGGATTGATCTCCAGCCAGGAATTTCTTCCTCCGCGCAGCTTTATCAGAACATAACAATGACGGAAACCCTTTTTCAGCAAACGCAGCCACCACAGAGTGGTATTGTCCTCAAATACGACATATCCGCGGCGGAAATAAACATCATCATACAAATTACGCATAAGGCCTCCCGTTAAAGTATGCGTCGCCGTTTCAGATAAAACTCAAAATTCAGCATCGCCGTTTCCCACAGACGTATTTCGCTTCTTTTGGCGCTGCGCTCATAATAGGGCGGAACCTGAAGCTGTCCCCATTTGACCATAACGCGCAACTGGCGGTTGTTCAGATGACGGTTACGTTTCATCTGCTTTATAATCTGCTGAATATCAGGCAGTTCACAGCACCGCGGCTTTCCCCAATAATCGCTCTTTGAGCGCAGACCTTCGCTTCTGGCAGAAGCTGAAGTGCAAAACCAGAACCAAACTTCTTCAGCGTTTTCAAAAGGTTCAAAATCTTCCCTCATTTCTCCCTCTCAATTAATTAATTGTTAACCAATAGAATTTATATATAAGGTTGTAGGAATTTCAACATAAAAAAGAATTGATTCCTATTTAAAAATATTTTATAGTGATTATATCGTCCAGAAAACAAGACGGAGAGGTATTCATATGAAATACGAACAGATATGGAATGCTGTTGATAAGTTGGCCAAGAGCAAAGGATTGTCACCTTCTGGACTGGCAAAACTGGCCGGGCTTGACGCGACCACATTTAACAAAAGCAAGAGAACCCGTCCCGACGGAAACAAGAGATGGCCATCCATGGAAAGCATAAACAAAATCCTGGAAACATGCGGCCTGAATTTTGAAGAATTTTACTCTCTGGGCGACACTGCTGAAGATGATATTGACTGCAGCGAACCATTGATTCCGTTTATAAAATATTCCCAGTTGAACAAAAAAAACGACTTTATCGCCAGAGAACTTAACACGTCTTCCTGGAAAAAAATCATTTTTCCGGACAACAAAGATATGCTTTATGCCATAGAGATCGACAATGAGGAATATTTTCCTCTCTATCGTGACGGTTCGGTGATTTTGGCGGCCAGCAACTCTGACATCCGTAAAGGAGATCGGGTTGTCGTTTATAAAAAAGACTGTACCGCCGTCTTATATGAATTTGTCCGTAGAACGGCTGCAAGCCTGATATTGAAACACCTGTTGCGCGACAACGAAAATATCGAAATTGCCATCAGCAGCGTGAAACTGGTACACCGCATCGTCTGGGCCGGACAATAAAAAGAGAATCTTATGAACATAAAAAAATATCTGCAACTCAGTGACGCCAAACTGAATGAACTGGAAAACAAATATAATTATCTCCCCCGTGACTACGAGTTGGAAAACATCGGCCTTTCTTTGGATCGTCAATGTCTGAAAGAAACTTTACTCATTGCCAAACAGCGGCGGCTGCAAAAACAAACCCGCAGAAATGAACTGATTCTGAAACAGAAACGAATGGCAGCCTTGCGCAGTATGTTCATCAAACCGGAATAAAATCTGTCAGATCTTTTTTTCAGAAGAACTGCAATTTTTTCACAATATCGGCAATTTGGCTTAAGGCAATATCGGCATCTTTGGAAAAATCTATTTCTATGTTTTCTGAGGTCAGGCATTTTTGAGTTTTGGCATCATAATGGCAAAACGGCGTCGTAAACCATTTGGCGTACTGCGTACTGTCATCAATATGCATATTAATGCCTTTGGTTATGCAATATTCCGCTTTTGCCGAGTTCCAAAGCCGGTCGGGAACCTTAAATTCGCCGTTGTCAAAAAACTTGACGACTCCCCGTTCGTCATAATAATCCAAAATGGCAAAAACAACCGTATAGGGAATCTGATGCTTGCGCAAATATTCTTCCACCACTTTCCGGGGTCCCCCGGTAATGATGTGGATTTCATAACCGCAGCTCAGAGCACGACGGCAAAATTCGCTGAAATATTCAGGATGTTTGGTAATGACACCATGAAAATCCAAGCCGATTTTTATATCATGCCGCATTATTTGTCATTGCCTCCAAACAGCGAAGACCACAAGTCTTTTAACGATCCCGGACTTAACGCAGACAACGGGTTGATGCTGATTTTGGGATCATCCAGATAACCGGTGATTGAATAATTGGCGGCAAAAACCGTTCCGTCTTTGCTGCTGAGCAGGTTTCCGACGACAGGGATTTTGCCGATAAACGTATTCAATCCATAAGCCGGCGCAATGGTTCCTTCAATATTAAACTCCTCATATTCGCGGTCATAGGTGCCTTTGGCCGTGAGCCCCATAACATTGCCGAACGCTTTAGAATCTTTCAGGGTCAACACCTGATTTTGATATTCGAACGGCGCGTCGAAATGCGAAAACGTCATTCCTTCACCGGTCAGAAGATTCAACATTCCGGTAAAAGAGGCAACCGTCAGCAGCTTGGCCAAAATCGGCGTATTATAGATGCTGAAATCACGGATTTTGGCGTGGCCGACAAATTTTTTGTTTTTATCCCGTTTGCCGTTGATGCTTAAACGGCCGCCGCGCATATAGTCATAAACCCGCAAAAACTTCAGCGTGCCGCCGGCATCGTTACTTTCCACAGCCAGCAGATATTCCTTATTGGCCCGCGGCGTATAGTCCAGTTTCAGGAAACGTTTTGAATCCCCGCCGAAATTGCCGATCAGATGCATTTCCTGAATTCCGACGCCGTTACGCAGCTGAGCCGAACCGGCAAAGTTTTTGACCGAAACAAACTCGTTGGTCCACAAGCTGTTTACGGCAATGAAGATATCCGTATCGGTCACGTCTTCCAGTTCGTCTTTGTCAGCGTTTTTTGAACGCTTTTTGCCGGACGAAGACTGCTTGGATTTTGCATTTTCATCTTTGGCAAAAAACTCCGACAAATCGTAGCTGTTGCCCGAGACGTTGATTTTGACTTTTTTCTTTGGCTTATAGCTCAATTCAATTTTGGCCTTGGCATCGGTTTTGGGCGCCTTGATGCTGTAAATATCCACCAGATTGACGTCGCCATCCTTGTTCAGACCGATTTTGCCCTTAAGACTGAAGTCGTGTTTGGTAATGCTCAGGTTCGGAATATCCGTCAGCTTGTTGTCTTTGAAATTCAGCCGCGCATTAACTTTTCCGGGCTGATTCAAATATTTTCTCAGTCCCAGAAACGAATAGTCAACCGCGGCATTGGCCAGATTGCCGTTGATGTCTATTTGCAGGCGGTTATCGTCAAAACTGGTAATCTCGGCATCAACCAAAATATAGCCGCTGATATACGGCGCATTAATCGCATCTATGTTGATGCCCAGCTTCTTTTTGATGTCATCGTCAAGTTTGAAAGATATATTATAGCGGCTTTTGTACTTTTTGTCGGTAAAGTTTTCGTTCCAGACCAATTTGGCCGGAATGCCGTCCAGCTCTATATCGCCGCTGAGATTCATGCCGCTGTTGGTAACATCCAGAGCAAGCTTGGGTGCCTTTACCGCTTTCTTGTCAATGATATCAGGGATTTCAACGTCTGTTAATTCGGACTTGACATCAACCTTTACTTCTTCCGGCTCCAGATTTTTTTTCAATTCAAAGTCAAGCTTCAGTTTGGTTTTGGCATTGCCTTTCATATCATCGGGTTTGAGCCCCATTTCGGAGGCATAGTTCAACGGCTTATGGTCAATGAGCTTAAGCGCGTCGGCTATGCTGGATTCCGCTTCAAGACTGATATCGGCAAAATTGTCGTACTTATCCAAATCATACAGACGCACATATCCGCCGTTAACGAAAACATTGTCCGAAACGGCCTTGTCCACGTCAATCTTAATCGTATCGTTCGTAAACGTTGCCGTGCCGTACATATTGGTAATCAACGGCATACCTTCCAGATAGTTCAAATTAGAATCGGCAATCTGTCCGGTGCCCGACAATTTGCGAAATGCAAATTTTTTGTTTTTGGTATCGTAACCGAAATCAAAATTGAAATCGGCATTTTTAATTTCTCCGCCGGAAATGCTTTCCTTGCACCAATCCCAGGCAACCGTGCCGAGGTAGCGGGGCCAGTAGTCGTAAAGTTCGTCAAACTTAAGCGCGGCAACCTTGGCGTTTATGTTCACATTCAAATTTTCAACGGATTTTTTCAGCAGATAATCCTTAACGCCGCTGACATAAACGCTGAAAGAAGCTTTCTGGCCGCCGAGGTCAAAACCGGCATTTTCAATTTTCAGTTTGTCAAGACCGCCGGTCAAATCGCCCTCCAGCATAAATCCGCTGATATTATAATTTTGGTCTTCATGCTCGGAAAAGGCTACCGTACCGCTGCCGCCTTCAAAATTAAAGTTTATTTTTTCAACTGCCGTATCCAGACTTTTGATAACATTATCCTTGTTTTTGAGCACTTGGTCAAAATTTATGAGGGCATCGACCCGACCGCTGACGGGAACATTGATTTTATACCAGTCGCGGGCTTCGTCTTCGCCAAGCACGGTATTGATAATATCATCGGGAACCAAATCCGAAAAATAAAAACGAAAAGCCAGTTTTTCAGAAGACGGGCGATATTCGGCGTCCACCCCGACGGAAGACAGACGATCGTCTTTTTTTATCAAGGCATTAAATTCGCTCTCTATGTTCAAAAAGTTGCGTTCGAATTTGTAATTCAGATCCGAAAATACCCATTTGCGCCCCAAATCGACCTCATGAAACTCCACTTCCGCATTTTCGATTGTGATATCGTTAATATAGCTTTCGGGATATGATTTGTCCTCAGAATTAAAACGCTCAATAAACTCTTCAAAATAGTCAAAGTAATATTCCAGTTTTTTCTGGTTGACCTCATTTTTACCGACTTCTTTGGTGCCGTAATCGGTAAAAATATACACCGTCGGGTTGATGACGTTCACCGAACTCGGCGCAATCACGCCCTTCAGCAGAGCCTTAATGCTGAAAGACAAAGATGTTTTCGGCGCCGTAATCTTAATCTCCCCGTCATTTTTCCGATAATCCACGTTGGTCGCAATAATCTTGAGCGGACGAATGGAGCGAACCAGCTCAATGTTGACCGCATCCAGCGTGACCTGATACTGACTGTCATCACGGTTCAGCGCCTTGATGATATACGGCTTCAAAAAAGGCACGGCGATGGGCCCCCGATAAAGCTGCCAGATAAACAGAAGCAGCAAAACCAGGAAGATGACTCCCGTAAAATCCATTATCTTGCGGATTTTATATATTTTGGGACTCAGTTTTTTCATTATTTTCCTTTTGCCAGCCAGTTCAAAACATCGTTATAGTTGCGGAAGTTGTACAAATCGTTGTGGGCTCCGCCTTCATATATAATCATTTTTTTGGGCTGCGGCGCCAAAGCAAACAAATTTTTTGCCAAATGAACCGGAACCGTCGGATCCTGGCTGCCGCCCATAACGAGAACCGGGCTTCTTATGTCTTTAACCATAGAAGTATTATCATATTTGTCGCGGACAATATAATCAAAAGGCAGGGGAACCGGCACCACGGCCTTGACCGTATTGAGCAGGCTGTCAAACGGAACTTCCAAGACCAGCGCCGCAAAAGGGGCTTCTTTTTGCAGCTGCCAGACGGTATTGACCGCCATATGCGACCCCAAAGACATACCGTAAACGATTATATCCGAATTTTTATAGCCCAGAGAATGCAGATAATTGACGGCGGCCAGCGCATCGTTTTCAAGGTTTTGCTGGCGAATTTTGCCGCTGATGTCGCCAAAACCGCGGTATTCCGGCATCAACGTGCCATAACCGGCTTCGACAAAAGGTATCATCTTATGGTAAAACTTTTCAATGTTATAAGAATTGCCATGCATAAAGACGATGATTTTATGCTGATATCCGGGTGCGGTGTACCAGGCATAAAGCTCTTTTCCGTCAGCCGACTTATAATCGACGCGGTCGGCCGGATATCCGTTTTGGCGGGCATATTCCAAGTTTGAAGCCCGATGCGTCGGATTGTAAAAGAAATACTGCGGACAGAAATAAACCAACGAGCAAAAACCGACATAAACCACAACTGCAATTCCAAGCGCATATTTAACAATTTTTTTCATTTTACCCTACCTTTTGCGCAAGAGACGCAGCCAAAAACAAATCTATGTCGCCGTCCAACACCGCCTTGGTATCGGAAGTTTCCACCTCGGTACGCAGATCTTTGACCAGTTTATAGGGCTGCAAAACATAGGACCTGATCTGATAGCCCCAGCCGTTGTCGCCCTGATTGTCCCTTGCCTGTTCGGCCGCGGCTTCGCGTTTTTTCAACTCCATTTCATACAGTCTGGCCTTGAGCATATTCCATGCGCTCTCACGATTTTGAAACTGAGAACGCTGGTTTTGGCACTGTACCACGATGCCGGTCGGAATATGCGTAATCCGCACCGCGGAATCGGTTTTGTTAATATGCTGTCCGCCGGCACCCGAAGCCCGGTATGTGTCGACGCGGCAATCGGCCTCGTTTATCTCAATCTGAATTTCGTCATCAATTACCGGATAAACTCCGACAGAGGCAAAACTGGTATGGCGGCGGGCATTGCTGTCAAAAGGAGAAATCCGCACCAGACGATGAACGCCGGTCTCGGATTTCAGCCAGCCGTAGGCATTGCGGCCGATGATTTTGACGGTCACCGACTTGATGCCGGCAACATCGCCCTCTTCTTCCTCAACATATTCCACTTTGTATTTGTGCGCTTCCGCCCAGCGGGTATACATACGCAGCAGCATTTCAGCCCAGTCCTGCGCCTCGGTTCCGCCGCTGCCGGAATGGATTTCAAGAAAAGCGTCATTGGCGTCAACCTCTCCTGAAAGAAGCGCTTCCAGTTCGCCGCGTTTGGTCTGCGCCTGCAATTCGACAAGATGCGCATAGACCTCATCCAAAACCGCTTCGTCATTTTCGGCGTCGGCCATTTCGGCCAGCCCCTGATAATCATCCAAAGCCTGTTGCATAGCCTGAAAATTTTCAAGATTGGTTTCGAGCGTATTTTTCTCGCTCATCAGCTTCTGCGCTTTTTCCGGCTCCGACCACAAATCGGCGTCGGCCGTCAGCGTATTTAATTCTTCCAGACGCAAAATCGCGTTGTCGTAGTCAAAGAGACCTCCTCAGCAATTCCAACGATTGCTTGATGTGATCGGTTATCTCTATTATTTCGGCTCGCATTATACGTTATCCTTATGGCTTAATATTGTGTACCCAACTGAAAATCGTCATTGCCCTCGGACGCTTCAAACATATTTTTATCATCCGCCGTTCCGGCTTCATTATCGTCGGAAGTTTCCCCGCCGCCGATAACACGCTGCTTGCTGCGATCAAAATCGAAATCGGGCTTCAACGCTTCGACGATAACCGACTTGTCGGCAGGCGTTGCCGGTTTGCCTGTGTCATGATTGATGCGCACCAGTTTGATTCCGGTCGGAATACGGAACGGAATGTCCGGCTGGCTGGCCAAAGCCTCTTGCATAAAATCGTAGAAAATCGGCAGAGCGGCAGCAGCTCCGGTTTCAATGCGTCCCAAAGTACGCGGTTCGTCAAAACCGACATAAACGGCTACGACCAGATCGGGAGAAAAGCCCACAAACCAGGCGTCCTGCGTATTGTTGCTGGTACCGGTCTTGCCGGCCAGATGCTTGTTTAGGCCGCGCAAACGCGCACCGGTGCCGCGAATGGCAACGCCTTCCAAAATGCTGACCATCTGATATGCCGTCAACGGATCGACAATCTGTTCCCGGTTGTCGGTAAGTTCGGGAATCGGCTGTCCTTCTCCCCAGGCCTCAACATTGCAGTTGGCGCATTCGCGCTTGTCCTGTTTCAGAATCGTTCGGCCGAAGCGGTCTTGAATTTGTTCGATAAAATAAGGCTGAATTTCTTTGCCGCCATTCACCATCATACCATAAGCACGCGCCATATCAATCACATGGGTTTCTCCGGCACCGAGAGACATGGAAAGCAGATGGGGCAGATGATCGTTCACGCCGAACTTTTTGGCATATTCGGCAACCTTGTCCATCCCCACATCCTGAGCCAGACGAACCGTCATTAGGTTTTTGGAACGCTCAATTCCCTGCCGGAGCGTCATCAGTCCGTAAAATTTCTTGGAATAGTTAACCGGTTTCCATTTCGGCAGGCCGGGGCCCTGATCGGCGACAAACGGCGCATCTAAAATCAAATCCGTCGGCGAATAGCCGTTATCCAGCGCCGTGATGTAAACAATCGGCTTGAAAGCGGAACCGGTCTGGCGCTTGGCCTGCGTGGCCCGGTTAAACTGGGATTTGGAAAAATCATAGCCGCCAACCGCAGCCAAAACCTTGCCTGTGTGCGGATCCAAGACAATCATGCCGCCTTCCACATCGGGCACCTGGCGAAGATTATAGCTGTTTTCCGGCAGCCCCTTGTTTTTGGCAACGGAAGCGGAAACCTTTTCCACAACAATAACGTCACCCGGGGTAAAAACCTTATCGGCTGTTTTCGGCGCCTCGCCGACGCCTTGATTTTTCAAGGTCTTTCTGGCCCATGACAACAAAGAAAGCGGAATTTCGCCTTTGCTGCCGCCTTCCGTTTCAATAACGGCTTTATCGGGTTTCACTTCCAGAACAACAGCTTTGAGCCAGCCGTTTTTTGCTCCTTTGGGAAGATTGATTTTCTCCATGGCTTCCTTATATCCGCCATCCAGCGGAATATTGGCCAGAGGCCCGCGATAACCGTGGCGGAGATCGTAATTTTCCAACTCCTTGCGGAAAACGCGGGTTGCGATTTCCTGCAGTTTCGGATCAACGGTGGTACGGACGATCAGACCGCCTTCATACAATGCGTCTTTGCCGAATTTGTCGCTGATTTCCCGGCGCACTTCTTCACTGAAATAATCGGCATCTTTGATAAAGGCATCGCCGCGGTCAACGACTTTCAGCGGCTTGTCCCGGGCGGCTGCAGCCTCTTCTTCGGTGATATACCCTTCTTCCCGCATGCGTTCAATCACCCAGTTGCGGCGGCCGACAGCCGCTTCGTACTTGGTTTTGGGGTTATAATTGTTCGGACCTTTGGGCAGGGCGGCAAGATAGGCGACCTCTTCAATATCAAGCTGGTCTAAAGACTTGCCGAAATAGTTCAATGCCGCGGCGGCCACGCCGTAAGAACGGTTGCCAAGATAAATTTCATTCAGATAGAGCTCCAAAATGTGGTCTTTGGTGAAGGCCTGCTCCATGCGGGTAGCCAGAATAGCCTCTTTGATTTTGCGCGTATAAGAAAGCTCGGACGAAAGCAAAAAGTTTTTGGCCACCTGCTGCGTTATGGTCGAAGCGCCGGCCGGACGGCGCCCGGTGCCGATGTTTTTCAAATTGCCGACAAGGGCGCGGGCTATGCCGAAATAATCAATGCCGGCATGATGATAAAAGTTTTTATCCTCCGCGGAAATAAACGCCTGCTTGACTTTGTCGGGAATCTTGTCAACCGGCACAAACAAACGCTTTTCGTTGGCATATTCCATCAAAAGCCTTCCGTCGCCGGCATACAGGCGCGTCGTCACCGCCGGCTCGTATTTGGCCAACTGATGATAATCAGGCAGCTGCGAGGCATATTCCCACAGCGAGCTGATAAGAAAAACAAACGCGATTACCGCAAAGAAAAAGAACGTGCTGATCAGCGAAGATAATGTCTTTAGCATCTTAACCCTGTTTTATCATGATAAATTATTCGTATACGCAGAGAATCTTATAAAACATTTAATTTTAAAAGCCAAAACAATTTTGTACTTTAACACAAAGTTATTCCGTAAAAAAACGCATACGGCCGGCGAGAGCATTTCCGCAACGCCGACATCATATTAAAAAACGGATGCGTGACGCATATTTTCAAAGTATTTATCAATAGCCTCGACAGTAGATTCCGCCAGTTTTTTCCGGTAGGACTTCTGTTGCAGAAGCTTTTCTTCCTGACGATTGGAAAGATATCCCATTTCAAGCAGAACGGCCGGAATGTCCGGCGCTTTAAGCACGGCAAAGCCTGCAAAGCGGTGTGTATTGGACACCAGTTTGACCGATTTTTTCATTTCCTGCACCATAAAACTGGCAAATTCCGACGAACGGTTCATCGTTTCCCGCTGTGCCAGGTTAATCAGGATATCAGACACCTCCTTGGAGTGTTCGACCAGATTCAGCCCGGCAATGACGTCCGCCTTGTTTTCACGTTCGGCCAGCGCCGCGGCTTCCTTATCGGACGCCGTTTCGGACAAGGTGTAAACCGACAGCCCCTTGGCCTTGCGGTTCAAGGCGCTGTCGGCGTGAATGGACATAAACAGGTCCGCTTTATAGCGGCGGGCAATTTTAACCCGGTCGCGGAGAGGAATAAACTTGTCGGTGTTGCGGGTCAGATACACTTTATATTTCCCGCTTTTATCCAGCAAAGCTTTAAGCTCGCGTCCCATTGCCAGAGTAATGTTCTTTTCATAGACGCCGGAATAGCCGATGGCTCCAGGATCCTGACCGCCATGACCGGGGTCCAGAACAATAATCTTTTTGGCGTTACTGTCTTTTATGCTTTGCGCTTTGCTGTTGGAAGAGGCTTTGGAAACGATTTTGCTTTCGGTATAAGAATCGTTGGTAAAAGCATTGCGACTGCCCAGTTTGGACGCAAACTCCCGTTCGGACGCCAGCTCCAAATCAACGACAAAGCGCCAGCCGAAGCTGCTCTGCGGCGGCAAAAGAAAGGCTTTTTTGACAATAACCGGCTTGCGCAGATTAAAAGCTATGCGAACATCGTCCACACCTACCGTTCCCAAACGCGGATCCGAAATAAAATTATTGGCATCAAGTTTTTTTACAATCTGAGGATTAACCTTAACGTTCTGGGTATCGATAATCAGACGTTTGGGATCGCTCAGAAGAAAAACCTTATAATCAAACTTCTGGTCCGAATCAAAAACAATGCGGACGGATCCCACTCCTTGCCCGACCCGTATGTCCGAAATGCCGGCGCAGGCATCGGGAACATTGAACAAAGACAGCACGCACAGCAAAAAACACGGAAGCCAACGTATGGCTTTCCGCTTGAAAAAAACGTTTATTTTTTTCAGCAAATCCGGCATCTGCTTTCTCTACAACCTGTTCCTATTCTTTAATTGATTATACGGCAGACTTATTACCAATCTCTTAAAAAAATCGGAATATATTTTATAATAGTTATTGTGTTTTAAAACATTTCGTATATTTTAATTACAAGTTGTGAGGATTTTATGTATCGGTTTCCGCCCTCAATCAATTAACAAACAACAGCCGGACGGAAACGGGTACCGCGGTTTGTTCGCAGATTTTTTTAAGACAAAACCGGCACCTTACGACTTAAAGGAAAAGTTTTTGCAGGACAGTGTCCGTGCCGAAGCCGCTGATATGACAAGAGTTTTGAGAGTTTTGCGCGGCCGGTAAAAGAGTTTTTGAAAACGCCGATACAGGCGGATATCAGGGTAACGAAAGACAGCCGTTTCAGACTGTCAGGCATTGCCGAATCTTTTGGATACGCTCTTCTGCAGTGGTATATTTTCATCATCCGAGGATGGTGGCAGAGCGGAGTTATTATATGACAAAAAGAATGCTTATCGACAGCACTCAGGACGAGGAAACCCGGGTTGTTGTCATTAACGGCAACAAACTGGAAGACGTTGAGTTCGAAACCAGTCACAGAAAACAAATCAAAGGAAACATTTATCTGGCCAAGGTCATGCGGGTAGAACCTTCCCTGCAAGCCTGCTTTGTCGATTATGGCGGCAACAAGCACGGTTTTCTTGCTTTCGGCGAAATACATCCCGATTATTATACGCTTCCCAAAGAAGAAATTGAAGCCGTAGAAAAAGAGGTCAACGACATTATTGAGGCAAAAAAACAGGCCATCAAGGAGCGGGAAGCGGAGAGAGAAAGAATCCGCGAGGAAAAAGCCGCGGCCTATGCTCAGAAAATGGCTGAAAAGGCGGCTCGCGAAGCCGAAGAACAAAAAGCCAGAGAAGCGGCGGCTCAAGAAGAGGCAAACGCTCCGGTTTTGACCGAAGATGCGGCACCGGCCACTGCCGAAACGGACAGCACACAGGAAAGCTTTTCGGAAACGCCTCCGGCGGCAGAACAAGCCGATGAACAGCCGGCTGCAAAAGAAGTTCCCGCGGAAGAAGAAATAAAAATCAGTGACGAAGAGATTGCCGCGGTTGCCGAAGAAGAAGGCAAAAAGCATCCTCTGAAAAAACGGGTGGCTAAGAAAAGAATCCGCAAGAAAAAAGAAGAAGAACTGAAAGTCATGGCTGAGGCAACCGGGCTTGAAGACGAGTGCGTCTGTGAAGATGCGGAAGAATGCGCCGAAAAATGCGGAGGCGACGACAACAACGATCTGGATGTCGAAGATGACGACGACGATGAGCAGGAGATGGACTTTGAAGTTCAGAAAAAACTGCTGAAAGCGCGCAAACTTTACCATAAGAGCAAGATTCAGGACGTTATCAAGGAAGGCCAGATTTTGCTGGTGCAGGTGGTAAAAGAAGAACGCGGCAACAAAGGCGCGGCTTTGACCACGTATCTGTCTCTGGCCGGACGTTACTGCGTTCTGATGCCGAATCGCATCAAAAGCGGCGGGGTTTCCAGAAAAATTACCAATGTGACGGACCGCAAGCGTCTGAAAGGAATCGTCAAAGAACTCCCGCTCAGCACCGATATGTCGCTCATTGTCCGCACTGCCGGCGAAGAAAAGACAAAATCGGACATCGTCCGCGATTACAACTATTTAATCCGCAGTTGGAACATGATCCGTCTGGCTTCTCTGAAAGCCAAGGCTCCGGCCATGATCCACGAAGAGGGCAACCTCATCAAACGCGCCCTGCGCGATATCTATACCAAAGAAATATCCGAGATTATGGTTGCCGGCGACGAGGGCTATAAAACGGCAAGGGAATTTTTCAGGATCCTGTCACCGCACAGCCTGAAAAAAATCAAACATTACCGCAACAACGAAATGCCCCTCTTCCAACGTTTTCAGGTTGAAGGACAGCTGGACAAGCTGCACGAAGCAACGGCTCAGCTCGAATCCGGCGGCTATCTGGTTATCAATCCGACCGAAGCCTTAGTTGCCATTGACGTTAACTCCGGACGCGCGACCAAAGAAAAAGATCTGGAAGAAACCGCGCTCAAAACCAACCTTGAAGCCTGCGACGAAATCGCCAAGCAGTTGAGGATGCGCAATCTGGCCGGCTTGATTGTCGTCGACTTCATTGATATGGAAGAACCGGCAAACAACCATGCGGTTGAAAAAAGAATGAAAGAAGCCCTGAAAAAAGACCGTTCGCGGATTCAGGTGGCTAAGATGAGCTGCTTCGGCCTGTTGGAAATCTCCCGCCAGAGAATGCATTCTTCCTTTATGGAAAGCAACTATCAGATATGTCCGCACTGCCACGGACAGGGCATGGTCAGAACCATTGAGTCCAGCACGGTTTTTGTTCTGCGCGGCATTGAAGAGGAAGGAATCAAAAACCGTTCTTCCAAAATCAACGTTTTTGTTCCCGGCGACGTTGCCATTTATCTGTTAAACCAGAAGCGTCAGGCGCTGATTAATCTGGAGCAGAAATATAAAATCAGCATTGTCATCAGTGCGGATGATACGATTCAGAACATTGCCGACTATCGGATTGAACGGATTAAAAGCGCTCCGGTGAAAACGGCGGCGGCCGAGGAAGAAAAAAACATTCCGGCCGTTGATGAAACCGATGAAAACGAAGATTTTTCTGCCGGTGAAGAAAATTCCGAAATCAGTGCGGCCGAGGATATATCTGAAAACAACGGACGTCGCGGCGGCAGACGCAACCGCAGAGACCGGCGTAACCGCAGAGGCCGCGACCGCGGCGAGCGGCGTTTCGGCAACGGCGAAAACGACAGCCGCAAGGAGGCAAACGCCGAATCTCAGCCGGAAAATAATGGCAGAGAAAGAAGAAACGGCGGTGAAAAAAAGCAGGAAGCAGTTATCTTATACAACAGTCACGAAGACAACTCTTCCGCTGCGGAAGACCCCAAAGCGGCAGACAAGGAAAACAAGGGGAAAACTGCCTGGTGGAAAAAACTGATCAAAAGTTAGCGAACCGCACCGGTTTTCCGACATTAAAGCGGCTGATGAAAGGAATGTTCTTATCATTGGCCGTTTTAATGATTAATATTCCGCAAGCCGGCGCGTTAAGCCTGATATCTGACGAAGAAACGGAACTGTTTCTGCAAAAGATTACCCGTCCGTTGTTTAAGGCTGCCGGCGTGCCGTTTGACCGCAACAAACTGCATATCGTCAATGACAACACACTGAACGCTTTTGTCAGCGACGGCAATGATCTTTTTATCAATACCGGAACCATTATTTCCGCAGACGGACCGGATGAACTGCGCGGCGTTATTGCGCATGAAACGGGACACATTATGGGCGGACATATTATCCGGCAAAAACTTAAAAACCAGTCTTTGCAGCAAGCCAGCCTGGCTTCCATGATTCTGGCGGGAACAACGGCGGCCGTAACCGGCCGCGGAGACGTTGCCATGGCCATTGCCCTCGGCGGACAGTCTTCCACGCTTAACAATTTTCTGCAATACCGCACCGAGCAGGAACGCAGCGCCGACGAAAGCGCGGTCAAACTGTTGGCGCAGACGCGGCAGTCGCCGGCGGGAATGCTGCGTTTTATGAAAAGAATCAGCCGGCGTAACGAGTTGAGCGGCATTGAAGAAAGCCCCTATTTCCGCACACACCCGATTACCAGAGAGCGTATCGGCTTTCTGGAGCAGGCCGTAAACGCATCGCCGTATAAAAACACTCAATCCGACAAGGAAGAATTTTTGAGAGTCAAAGCCAAACTTCAGGCTTTTTTGGAAACGCCGGAGCAGACTTTCCGCCGTTATCCGTCCGGCAACACTTCCATTGCGGCGCGATATGCGCAGACAATCGCTTATTTTAAGCAGCTGAATATCCCTGCGGCCCTGAAAACGATTAACGGCTTAATTGAACAGGAACCGAAAAATCCGTTTTTCAAAGAACTTAAAGGCCAGATTTATCTTGAAACCGGCAAAGTTAAACAGGCCAAAGGAGAATATCTGCAGGCGCTGGCGCTGATGCCGTCTTCCGCTTTGCTGCAAGTCAGCGCGGCACAGGCCATTATTGAAGACAATCCGTCCAAGGCTGATTTGCAAAAAGCGGTAAAAATGCTTAATCAGGCCAACCTGAAGCAGCCTTCGCTGATGAACTGGATGCTTTTGGCGCGGGCTTACGGCGAGCTCGGAGACGAGGCTTATTCCAATTATGCGGCCGCCGAGTACAGTCTGAGAATGGGAAACGTCAAGGTTGCCGAACGGCAGGCCCGGTCGGCTCAAGCGGCAGCCAGAAGCAATAACGCGCTGAAACTGAAGATTACAGACCTTTTGAACCGGATTTCCGAACAAAAAACGGCTGACGAAACAAAATAATCCTTCGTAAACAAAAGACAGAATATAGACATAACACCAGATGTGAAAAACATAAGGAGTTATGATGTTTTGTTACTGTTTTGTGAAAAATTTATTTATCTCTGTAAATCTATGATGATGTTGGCATACCTCCCAACACACACACATTAGATATTTCGGTCCTAAAGTCTACATCATCGTATGATGTAGCCGGCCTGACATGGCTACCGAAGATAAAGGACAGCGAAGTAGGCCCGACCGGCAACAACATGGGATACAACGCCAATCAGGGCGCAGACTGTTCCGGCTACAAATATTCAACGTCAAACTGCAAAGCCAACAATCAGGAGCCTCTGGGCAATCAGTGTCTGTACAATCACTTTTGACGATCTGGTCACGGTAACCGGCGTTATTGAATATGACCCGTTTACCACCATGAACTTCAAAAAAGGCGTCGGCGGAGACTTCACCGGCCAGCAATACCCGGATTACCGTTACAGCAAAACCGGCATTGTCAGCAATATCAAACAAGGCGAAGGCAACTGCCCTTGCTCGGTTACCAAATTTATCCATAACGCCTCTACCTGTAACGGCATTCTCGCCGGCGCTTCCTGCGGCGGTAAATACGAACGCTGCGACAAAATCGACAACTGTGCCGAATACGACGCTAACCGTACCCAGTGTACCAAGTGTAATGCCGGGTATAACCTCGAAAACGGTCAATGCGTAGAAGATGCCGGTGGTGAATGTGCTGCTAAGATTAAATCATTAGGCTCCAACTACTATCCAATCACTTCTGGAGACCAACTGGCTTCAAATGATGATCCTGATAAGTACAAAGCTACCGATGTACTCGTTTTAATGAATGATATTAGTGTTAATTTTGCACAGATCAATTCTAACGTTGAACCTGCCAGTAAATATTGCTCTAACGTACCAAAGAGCAAATTAATCGGAGCTGGTGAAGGCCTTGGTTTTAAACCCACCGGCAACATCCAAATCAGTGTCCCGGTTGAAACTGCCAACAGTATGGTTCTTGGAAACACAACATTCAACGAAACATACAAGGTTCAACAATTAACGATTTCTGGTCTGGGTGGATTCAGCGACAATGTCACGGTAACTTTCAAAAAACCGGCAAACATTGATACACTCAACGTATTAGCCGGTACAGGTACGACAACTTTTGAAGATACACTTACCGTAGGTAATATGGAAACTTACGATAATGATGTCGTCTTCAAAAAAGGAGTTACTTACAAATAACTAATAAAATCAAACACCCCCGGTGGATTTATCCGGGGGTGTTTTTTTATGTCTAATGTCATGTTGAGCGGAACGAAGTGAAGTCGAAACATCTCAGCCTTACCACAATTGTCATGCTGAGCCTGTCGAAGCATCCCGACCGATAAAACCTGTCATGTTGAGCGCAGCGAAACATCTCAATCGATTGAAATTGTCATCCTGAACGAAGTGAGTGAGCAACATCGTTGTCGAACTCCATCTCAGCCTTATTAATATTGCCGAGCCCCTTCGACAAGCTCTGGGTGACAGTTTATGCTCGACAGGTTCAGAACTATAATCCCAGTTTGTCTTTTACCTTGGCGGCAATGTCTTCATAAGCCTTGGTGTGCGGGCTTTCGGGTTCAGCAAAAACAATCGGCGTGCCATTGTCGGCATTCTCTCGGATGGCATAATGCAACGGAATTTCCCCCAGAAAATCGACGCCGATTTCCTCCGCGGTTTTTTTGGCGCCTTCATGCCCAAAGATATCCGCGCGATGTCCGCATTTTTCACAAATATAATAACTCATATTTTCAACAATACCCAGAATCGGAACATCTACCCGTTTGAACATATTAACGCCTTTGACTGCGTCTATCAGCGCAATGTCCTGCGGCGTGGAAACGATGACCACGCCATCTAAATCCAGTTTCTGCGAAAGCGTTATCTGGATGTCGCCGGTACCGGGCGGCATATCAATCACCATTACGTCCACCTCGCCCCAGTTGGTTTCGGTCAACAACTGTTCAATTGCGCCACATGCTTTGGCTCCGCGCCAAATAAGGGGCTGCGACTTGTCAAGCAGGGTGCCGATTGACATTGATTTGACATTGCGATAGTCAAAAGCTTCAAAAATTTTTCCGTCAAAACTGACCGGCGGCACGCCCTCATATCCCAGCATCGTCGGAATGGACGGCCCGTAGATGTCCGCATCGAAAATGGCGGTTTTTAATCCCAGATTGGCCAACGCCAGCGCCAGATTTACCGCCGTCGTCGATTTGCCGACGCCGCCTTTGCCGGAAGCGACACCGATTATCTTCTTAACGCCGCAAACTTCGTATTTGTCCGTTTTCGGCGCCAGTTTTTCCACTTTTTTGACCGCCGTATATACAACCGCGACCTTATCCACGCCCTCCAGCGCGGCAACTGCCTGTTTCAGAGCTTCGGTCCTGGCGGAATCTTCCGCCGCGTTTTGCAGGGTGATAATGACCCGCCGGCCGAAAAGCTTTATGCTTTCAATATTTCCGGGATTAAAAAAACGGAGCGCAATTTCTCTGATTTGATCTTCCATAGTCAGTGTCCTGTTGATAAAACTCTATATTCTTGATATGTCCGCTCATATATTTATATTATATAAATGTTTAAAGCAATAAATAAAGTTAGAGGTGTAAAATATGGCAAAAGTTGAAGGTCCGTGGGGAAATAACGATAATCAAAATCCCTGGAACGACCCCCCTAAAGAAAACAAAAAACCCAAAGTTATTGATATTAAAACCATCAAAAATCCGCAGGGTTTTGACATCAGAATTTCATGGATTGTCATCATTATCATCGCCGTATGGCTGGCTTCCGGTTTTTATCAGGTTCAGCCCAACGAGGAAGGCGTGGTTCTGAGATTCGGAAAATATGCGGACACGACCGAAGCCGGTTTGCACTATCATCTTCCCTACCCGATTGAAAACGTTACAAAAGTGAACATTACTCAGGAACGCAGCATTAATCTCGGCGTGCAGGAAGCTTATGCCGTCAGCAACGTCCGGGGAATCCGCAACGGCGCAAACTACAGCAATGACGCGCTGAAGTCTTTTACCGAAAGCCATATGCTGACCGGCGACGAAAACATTGTCGACATCAACCTGACCATCGTCTGGAAGATTAAAAACGCCCAAGACTATCTGTTTAACATGAGAGATCCGGATCAGACGGTCAGAGTGGCAGCCCAGTCAGTTCTGCGCGAAATTGTCGGACAATCGGAAATGCAGCCGATTATTACCGGTGACCGCGGAAAAATTGAAGACGACACCAAAGAAGAACTGCAAAAGGTGCTTGACGAGTTCGGTTCCGGCGTGCAGATTGTCCGCGTAAAACTGCAAAAAGCCGACCCGCCGAAACAGGTGGTGGACGCGTTCAACGAAGTGCAACGCGCCAAAGCCGACATGGAACGCTTCAAAAACGAAGCGGAAGCCTATCGCAACGAAATTCTGCCCCGTGCCCGCGGCGAAGCCTCTCAGCGTTTGCAAAACGCTCAAGCCTATCAGGAAGCCGTCATCAACAAAGCGCGCGGTGACGCCGACAGGTTTATTTCCGTGTACAACGCCTATAAAGAAGGCAAGGAAGTTACCATCAAACGCCTGTATCTGGAAACGATGGAAGACGTGTTGGGCAAGTCCGACAAGGTGATTTTGGATCCTTCTTCCAAAGGCGGAAACGTTCTGCCCTATCTGCCGCTTAACGGCCTGCAGAAGAAAAACATTGCCGTTGACGCAAAAAACTAGGAGTTATGACAGATGAATGATAAATTAAAAGTTTTTCTGGCGGTTGTGGCTGCCGTTATCCTTTTTGTCATCGGTAATTCGGTTTATATCCTGAATCAGACCGAACAGGCTATTGTCCTGCAGTTCGGCGAACCGATGCGCGTGGTTAAGGAACCGGGACTGAAGTTCAAAATTCCGTTTATTCAGAACGTGGTTTTCTATGACAACCGTCTGCTCAACCTTGATCCGCCGGCGCAGGAAATCGTTTTGAACGACAAAAAACGTCTGGACGTGGACAGTTTCACGCGTTACAGAATCGTTGACCCGCTCAAATTTTACAAAACGGTTCGCACCGAACTTCAGGCGCGCGGCAAACTGGAAGAAATCGTCAATTCTTCCGTCCGCAAAATTCTGGGACGGATTACTTTGCAGGAACTTCTTTCGCAGAAAAGAACCCAGATTATGCGTGACATCAGTTCGGCGGTTAAGGTTGACGCGGAGCAAATCGGCGTCAGCGTGGCCGACGTGCGTATCCGCCGCGCGGATCTGCCGATTGAGGTTTTGCAGGCAATTAATGCCCGCATGAAATCAGAACGCGAAAGAGAAGCCAAGGAATTTCGCGCGCAAGGACAGCAGATGTCTCAGCAGATTAAGGCTCAGGCAGAAAAAGAAAGAACCATCATTATTGCCGAAGCCGAAAAGAACGCGCAGATTATCCGCGGTACCGGCGATAAACAGGCCATTTTGATATGGAACGAAGCGGCCAACAAAGATCCGCAGTTTTACGCCTATTACCGCACTTTGGAAGCCTATCGCAATTCTATGGCCAACGGTGATACCTCAATGGTTTTGTCTCCCAATTCCGAATTTTTTGAATTTTTCAACAAAACGATGAAGAACGGAAAATAACAGCCGATGAGGACAAAAAAACTGACTTTGCTGGCAATGGTTCTGAGTCTGGGCATCGGCAACGATGCTCAGGCTCAAAACGTTGTTCCGTCTTTTGCCGACCTGGCCGAAGGGCTGCTGCCTTCGGTAGTCAACATTTCGACCACGCATGACAAAAGCGAAGAAACGGATGAAGTTTCCGATATTGACAACAATATTGAAACCACGGTGGAAAGTATTTTTAACGCACCCAAAACCAACAAAGTTTCTTTAGGCTCCGGTTTTATCATCAGCGAAGACGGGTATATCATTACCAATCATCACGTGATAGACAAGGCCAAAGCCATTTCCGTGACCCTGTCGGACAACAGTTCCGCCGAAGCCAGGCTGATTGGCGGCGACAGCAAGACCGATACGGCGCTGATAAAAATTGACAGCCCCAGAAAACTGAAAGCGGTAAAATTCGGAGATTCTGACAAAATCAGAATCGGAGACTGGGTTTTGGCCATCGGCAATCCATTCGGTCTCGGCGGCAGCGTTACCGCCGGCATCGTTTCCGCCAAATCTCGCGATATTGAATCCGGCCCCTATGACAGCTTTATTCAGACCGACGCTTCCATTAATCAGGGCAGTTCCGGCGGACCGATGTTTAACATGAACGGCGAGGTCATCGGCATTAATACCGCAATTTTTTCCACCAACGGCGGCAGTATGGGCATCGGTTTTGCCATACCGGTCAATCTGGTTGACTTTGTCATCAAACAGCTGAAAAAAAACGGCGAAGTCAAACGTGGCTGGATCGGTGTCAAAATGCAGCCTTATGACGCGGATACAGCGCAAAGTTTGGGAACAGACGAAAACAACGGCGTTATCATTTCTTCGGTTTCGGAAAATTCCAGTGCCGCACGGGCGGGGATTCAGGCCGGAGACATTATATTTAAATTTGACGGACATTTGATAGACGACACCAAAAACCTTTCGCGAATGGTTGCCGAAACGCCGATCGGAAAAAATGTCGACATGGAAATCCGCCGCAACGGAATTGCGCAAAACATTAAAGTGCTGATTGAAGAAATGCCGGAAGACAAACCGCTGCCGCAGACGTCCAAGGCTGAAGACCGCGAACCGGTTGACATGCCGCAGGATGAAAACCGGAACATAATGGCCGAGACAGGTTTTTCGGTTGAAGATATCAGTGCGGATAACGCAGAAAAGTATAACCTGCTTCCGGGCGAAAAGGGCGTTGTTGTCAGCTATGTTGACAAAGACAGCGACGCGGCTCTGAAAGGGCTTAAAGCCGGCGACATCATCACGCAGATAGACAAGAAAACCGTTCTGGACGGCAATGACGTGCAAAATTATGTCAGCGATGCCCTGAGAGAAAACCGACGACCGATTTTGTTGCAGGTAAAGGACGGAGAAACGCTGCATTTTGTGGCCGTAAAACTGACGGCGCCGAAAAAAGGAGAATAGCCTGATGTCACGGGTTGATTTTTATCATTTGCAAAAACAGACGCTGGAACAGGTTTTGCCTAAGCTTTTGGAAAAAGCCTATGCGACAAAGCAAAAGATTTTGGTTAAGGTCGGAAACGAAGAACGCGTCGAATTTCTGAATTCGCATCTCTGGACTTTCAACGACACGTCATTTATTCCGCACGGCAGCCGCAAAGACGGTTTTGCCGATCAGCAGCCGATATGGCTGACCTCCGGCGATGACAATCCCAACCGGGCAACAATGCTTTTTTTGGTTGACGGCGCTTATGCCGCCCCCGATGTTTTGCAAAACTACGAACGCGTTTTTAATATTTTTGACGGAAATGCAGACAGTTCTTTGAACCAAGCCCGCCAGTTTTGGAAAGAGGTCAAAAGCAGCGGGCTTGAAGCCTTTTATTGGAAACAGGATGACAACGGCCGCTGGAGTCAGCAGTAAACCGGTTTAATACATACCATAGCCGGTAAGTATCTTTTTAAAACCGTGCTGTACGTACCATTTTTCCAAATATGAATTGCTGGGCTGCAGAACATATATTTCCTTGCCGTTGATTTCCTTGAATTTCTTAATGCACGCACTTAGAACAGACTGCGTATAGCCCGTCCCCGGTCTTCCTTATTGGTCACCAAACCGTAAATCATACAATAGCCGTTATAGCCCCCCCAAAGACACCGTCGAGACCGGACGGTGGCCGTCATATGCGATGAAACTGTAAAAATTGGGAGATGCCAGACATTTGCGGACACCCTTGAGATATTCCGGCGTCACCTTAAAAGCAAAATTATTTTCCGGTTTGGAATATACTTCCATATAATCTTCAATATTATCGGCGTCAACAATCTTTACCGGATGAACCGCCTCTATTTCTACCCCGTCATAGCGCAGCCAGCTTTCGGTATAACGAACCTGAATCTTTTGTTCCTGAAGTTCATTAAGATCATTAATCTGAGTAGCGTTAATATAAATGCAGGGCTGTCGTTCCAATTTGGCAAAGTCTTCGGAAATGGCTCCCAAAGATTTTTTTGCCGAGGTTAAATCCGAAATAATAGCATAGTTGCAATATGCTGATTTTTGATCCGTATAATGATAAATCGTATAAGTTTCCGTAACAATTTTATCCGAAAAAAACAGCCCCTTCTGAATATTGTAGTGCAGTTCTAGTAAAGTTATCATTTTTATTCCAAAACTTGTATACGGCTATTAAATAATACTAATTCTTTAAATTAAAAGATTAATTTTGCCGTTATATTAGATTAAAGAAATTGTAAAAACAATAATAATTTCAACTTTTGGTAAATATATCCTCAAAAAATTAGATTTTTCTAATTTAATGGGGCTAACAGACATAACCCATTATTTATTCATCAAATAAGATTTTTTTCAGGCACTGAATCACTGCGGGTAGATTAAACGTTCGTCGCTGATATTAGCCAAAACTTCATCCAAATAACGTTTTGCCAGAAGATTGGCCATCGGCAGATTCATATCCAAATAATTGCCGCAATCTTTTGCAGAGGCTCCCGGAACTTCGCCTTTATAATCGCGAATAAAAGCAAACATCTCCCGCATCAGAGGCACAATATCACGCGAGGTGTAATCTCCGGCCAAAAGCAGATAAAAACCCGTGCGGCAGCCCATCGGGCCAAAATAAAGCGTCTTGGCAGCATATTGCCGATGATTACGCAAAAAAGTCGCTCCCAAATGTTCAATCGTGTGCACTTCCGCCGTATTCATCACCGGTTCATCATTGGGACTGGTCATCCGGATATCAAAAGTCGTAATCGTTTCCCTGCCTATGTTGTCTTTCCGGGAAACATACAAGCCCGGAATCAAGCGAATATGATCAATTGTAAAACTGGTGATTTTTTCCATTTTTAAGCTCCTTTACCGTTTGAGATTATAATCTGAAAAAGCAAAATGGAAAGTCTTTTTGGCATGAAAACTACAAAATCATCCGGCAGCCGGCCGCAATGCGCTTGAAACCATTGCGACCATACCACCGTTCCAGCCTGTTGCTTGAAAGCAGATTCACATTGAGACTGACACAGCCGTTTTGCCGGCAATATTCCGTACAGGCATTGACGACGGCAAGCGGATGTTCTGTTTCCGCATATCCGGCTGCAACCGCAACATTAAACAGCAGGGCATAATTATCAAAACATCCGACAGTCGCTATTGCTGCCGGATGTTTGCCATCATAAGAAATAAAGTGGGTCAGACTGTCGCTGTCAAAAGACCGCCGCAGTCCTGACAATATTTCAGGAGAAATTCCTGTCATATAGGGATTGGGGGAACGATAATATTCGCTAAACACCTTGATATAGTTTTCCCGATCCGTTTTGTTTTCCACCCGGCGCGCCGTAAATGAAGCTTTTGGGGCACCGCCTTCATAACGCATCCATGTATCGGTGCAGTTAACCTTAAACTTATTGTTTTGCAATTCGTTCAAATTTTCTCCGTCCGTCACACTGATCTGAATATGGACAGGACGGTTTATCCGGGAAAAATGATGTTCAAGTTCCGCCAACACGCTTTTTAACGGACATAAGTCAGATACGACTGCATAGTTCCAATATTTTTCAGCAATATTTTTGCTGTAATAAATATTATACGAATGCGTCGATATCTTGTCCGTAAAATACATTCCCTTCTGCAGCTGATACTGAAGATCAAATAAATACATCATATTTGCCACCGTAAAAAAATTGTATTTTTTTGTGATATATCACTAATTGGGGAAGATTGCAAGCAAAAATGAATCTTCTGACAAAAGCAAGACAAACTTGAGGCTTAAATAACATAAGATATTATGCACCTTTAACCATATTTTTGTGAAAATTGTCATTCTGATGGTAATTTCTTTGCGGCGTGTGACATAATATACCCAGGCTTTAGTTCTAATT
>CALXRQ010000002.1 GCA_944390895.1 uncultured Alphaproteobacteria bacterium | reverse complement strand
TACCTTCTTATAGCATCGTCGTCGTGAGCATTCAACCCCCATTAAAATGGGGGTAGTCTGTAAGGCACTAAAACAAACGCCTCCGAAGTCTGCTTCGGAGGCGTTTTACAATCAGAAAAGCCCTCTTTCGAGGGCTTAGGATTAGGTAACTTCCGTAACCGCACGCAGGTTGCCGTCACGGTTAATTTGCACAACGCGCAGTTTCTTTTTCATTTCCTGAATGGTTTTATTGCGGTCAATGGTCGGCGACGCGTGCATAATACGGTCAACAAACGCGTTGTAGGCCGCTTCCGAGCTTTCGGCGTGGATGGTGGCCAGACAGTTGTCGTGTCCGGAACCCATCAGCTCCCAAATGGCACCGGCGTTGCTGGTTGAAATCTCACCGCCGATGATGGCATCCGGCGTAAAACGAACCACCAAGTCGATAACCTTGCCGTAAGTCAACTGGTTGGTCTGCTCGGTACGGGACAAAGTGATGTGGACACGGTTGGGATGCGGAACAATCAACTCGCGCGTATCCTCAATGGTCAGGATACGTTTGTGAATATCCAGAATTTTCAGCAGATTGTTCAGAAAAGTGGTTTTACCTGTCGCGGTAGCGCCCGAAACCAGAATATGGTCACCGCGTTTGATGCTGAGCAGAAGCTTTTCATAGGGGTCATCAGGATCCTTAATCTGCTTCAAAACGTTAATCTGGTGCAGTTTGGCGCCCTGCGACAAACCGTAATCACCGAGGCCGAAAGCAACATCGTCGCTGTGAATACGAATGGTCAGCGCCACGCCGCCGGTCAGGTCATCCTGATCGTACATTACGTTTTTGCCGGCAATAGCGGAGAAACGGTGTTCTCCGGGGATGGTCGCATAGACTACCGGCGTGCCGGCCACCGGATCAAACGGCAGCTCATAGGTATTGGCAATAATATAAAGCAAATCGACCAGATATTCCTTGCTGAGTTTTTCGTCCTTGTACATAACCCAGGGATAGGCTCTTTTTCCGCGCAGGCGCAGCCATATCTGACCGGAGCGGTTGATGGCCACTTCCTCGATATTTTCCTGATTATACCAGTATGACAGAGGTCTTAAAACCGACTCTAATACTGCAAAACTCATTTATCCCTCCTCTAAAACAGCTGGGGTACGGATTCATCAGCCGCGGTTGAAGACGATGACGAACCGCTGTTGTATTTTGTGCCGCTGCCCGACGTCGAACCTCCGCGGGAAGAACTTCCCGAAGGAGAGGGCGGCGGCGGAGGCGCAACGACTATCGGTGTGGGCGTCGTTTTCTTCGGCGGCTGGGATGCAATCAGCGGTGTAGTCGCCTGAGCGGCTTCCGCAGAATTGTCCGTTTCATAACTTACCTGCGAATTGCTGGCGGCGCCGGAAGTCGATACGCCGGATCCGGTTCCGGTTCCTTTGCCGGTGCCGTCGTCTTTCAAACGGGCCGGATCATCAATAAGGACATTCGGACGCTGCATATTGGCAGATTCATCACCATCGTTTTCTACATTGCGAATCCAGAGGTCTACCTGCGGGAAGACAATAATACGGGTACCGGCCGGAACGTAAGCCATAGCCTGAATATCAGACTTATCCTGCAAAATCTGTTCAAACAACTGATTCATCTGGTCTAAGAAGTTTTGGCGCGCATCGTTGGCGGCTTCCTGCTTGGAAGTCTGCACTTCTCCCGAAGTTTCACTGTCGTCGGCCATGACATAAGCCATAGCATTGGTCAAGACCGAAGTCAGCACCGGCATTGAATATTTCTTGAACAACTGCTTGTCTATATAACCCAAAGCACCGCCCCGCCCCTGAGCATCCGCCGTCAAACCGTCAAAGACAAAGATTGAACCGTCGGGACGAATCAGCCGCTGCCACGAAATATTGACCTTTGCCGCTTCGGAAGACGCTTCCGACGTCGGCGCCAAGCCACCCAGCGTACCCAAAATACGGCTGCCGGCCGGAATGAGGATATTGCGTCCCTCCTCGGCATAGACATTGCGCTCGACAATGGCTGTTACCGGCGTCGGGTTGTTTGAATCTATAGAACGCGCCAAAACTGCCGGAATCGGTTTATCGGCCAGAATCATCTCGCTCATGTCAACACGCCAGGAAGAAAGCGTTTTTTGAATGCCCTGTTCGGTCCAGTCTTTCTGCATACCGTCAAAAGCTTCCTTACGAATGTTGGAGCTGATCTTGCCTACCTGCATATTCTGACGGCGTTCGCCCTGAGCAACCGCCAAAGCGGCACTGCGCTGCGGGTCGTATCTTTCGCCGGGACCATAACCGCCGCCGGGACCGAGATTATCGCCGGGACCCACGCCGGTACCATAAGCGGCGCCCTGGCCAAAAGTTCCGGCCGGCACAAAAATATCGCCGCCGGACGGCTTTTTGATTTCCTCAATGCCGATCAGGGTTCCGTTATCGTCCATAATCAAACCGTCGGGCATTTTCTGACCGATGACATTGCCTTTTTTATCAATTACGGAACCATCGTCCATAATGTCTCCCAGATAGCTGCCATCCGGCGTCAGGGCAATATTCAACGACTTGCGGTATTTGTTGTTTACATCCGCCTTGGAGCCGCCGGGAACGCCGATATCGGGAATTTCTCCGGCAGGACGGCGCGGACGCGAAATATCCACCTTTTCATACCAGTCCTTGCCGATGCCGCCGATGACGTTGTTGTTGGCATTGGTTACGCTTCCGTCATCATTGAGCTTGCCGATGGTTTTGCCGTTGGCGTCGGCAACTGATCCGTCGGCCTGAAGATAACCGACCAGATTGCCGTTTTCATCAAAGACCCGCCCGTCAGAAAACATTTTTCCCAGCAATTTGCCCAATTTGTTTACAGCTCGGCCGGCCGCATCAATAAAACCGATTTCCTTGCCTTTGAAGTCGATAATTTTATTATCGTTATTAACGTGTCCGATGATTTTGCCGTTGTCATCGCGAACGGCGCGGTTGTCGTCCAGAATTCCGATGACTTTGCCCTGAGCATCAACAATATTGCCATTCTGGTCTTTTGAAGCGATTACCCTGCCGGAAGCATCAACAACATTATTATCGTCCTGCAGGCGGCCGATAATCTGACCGTCTTCATTAACGACATTACGGCTGTCGGCCTGATAACCGACGATATTGCCCGAAGAATCGCGCAGGAAACCGCTGGCGTCGATACGGCCGAGCGGATTACCGTTTTTGTCGACGACGCGCCCGTCGGCAAGTTTCTTGCCGATAATGTTGCCGTCTTTGTCAACCACATTGTCCGGGTTAACGTTACGGCCAACCATTTCTCTGATTTTATCAACGCGGCCCAACGGCTTACCGTTCATATCCAAAGCGTTGCCGTTTTCATCAACACGGCCGATAACCTTGCCCTGAGCATCAACGATATTGCCGTTTTCATCAACATAGCCGATGATGTTGCCGTCGGCATCCCGAACAA
Source organism: uncultured Alphaproteobacteria bacterium (assembly GCA_944390895.1). Classification (GTDB taxonomy): domain Bacteria; phylum Pseudomonadota; class Alphaproteobacteria; order RF32; family CAG-239; genus CAJLXD01. Next base: position 75,309 of record CALXRQ010000002.1, on the reverse strand, counting down.
CGGTCCTTTCTTTGAAAATATTGCCTTTGGAATCCTGAATGCCGACAATATTGCCGTCTTTATCAACCACATTGCCGTTTTCATCGACCGAACCCAAAATTTTTCCGTCCGCGGTAACCGCCAAATCGCCGCTCTCGCCTTCCGTACTGACAACCGCGTTGACCCGGCTGTAATACTGTAAAGGCTTGGCTACGGCAATGACGGCGCCGTTTTTGTCATTAATGGCACCCGCATTGCCCAACCGGCCGACGATTTCGCCGGAAGAGGAACGAACCTCTCCGTTTAAGCTCAGTTCGCCCAAGACGATGTTGGCATGATCACGGATGTTAAAGTCGCGGTTGCCGCGCGCGATGACCGTATCATCGGCGGCAACGACAAAACCGCGCTGCAATTGGCCGAGACTGCGGTTGCCAAAACTTTTGACTTCACCGTCCTTACCAATGATTCCGACGGCATTGAAGTCATTGTCATAAACATAAAAGTCATACAAAGCATAACCGATTTTGCGGGAACCGCTGACCACGGTTCCGTCAAACAAAACCTTGCCGACATTTTCAGAACCGCTGCCCCTGACGGAACCATCGGCCGCGACCCGTCCCAGATAGCGGTTGTTGTTATCAAAGGCGACCGCATATTTGAACAACGTGCCCAGCGGCGCACCGGTTCTGGAATTGACATTATCATCGGGCTGCATATTTCCCAGGGTGCGGTTATCCGGACCGATTACGGAACCGTCCAGCGTGATGCGGCCGATGATATTGCCTTTGAAGTCAATAACGGGAAAATATTCGACCGGTTTGGCAATAACGGCGCCGTTTTTGTTTTTTACAACGCCTTTTTTATCCAGACAGCCCAGAATCTCTCCGGCATAATTAATCATTTCTCCGGTTCCCGACAAAGTTGCGGTAATATTGCCGTTGAAATCTATTACGGCTGCCGGCGTTACCGTATAGGCAACCGAATTGCCGGTCTCGTCGATAACCTGACGGTTGGTTAAAACGCGGCCGATGTAAATATCCTTGAAATTGCGCACCTCACCGCGGGAGGTGACAATGCCCTTTTGCGCACATTTATTGTCAACGGCGATGCGATTGGCAATCACATAACCGGACAAAATGCCGTTATTGTCCAAAACATAAGCATTATCCAAAACACGGCCGACCGTGGTTCCGTCAAAATTTTTAACGCTGCCGTTAAGATCAACATAGCCGCTCAACGTTCCGTCAAAATCAACCGCAATATTCCGGGAAAAGGCGGTTCCGGCCCGGGGCATCATTGAGGTTGAACCGGCCTCTGAAGTTTTTACCACCGAATTGTCGGGAATGATTTTGGCAACAATATTCTTGTTTTTATCAATCAGCAGGTTGTTTTCCGCCAATTCGCCCAAAACAGAACCGCTGCCGTCTACGGCAAAAGCCGCGTCTATCGGCCGGCCCAGAATAAGATTACGCTCATCCACGACAATGCCCGACTGCGTCAAACGCCCCAATTCCTCGGCGCTGAAATTCATAACCCGGCCATTTAGGCCGATATTTCCAATCCGGGCGCCGATTTGGTTATACACCAAGGCTATCGGCATGGACATACCGGCGAAAGTGCCGTCCGGCATAAAAGCATAACCAAAGGGAGAAACGCGTTTTGAAACATCGCCGTCCTTAACCCTTGAATTAATACCGGTTATTCCGGCGACCGAATTATCGGCATTAATGACCAATGACGGTTGTGCGACAAGCCCCATCATTCGCCCCTGATGATTATAAGCTTCCCGGCCGATCATCCGGCCGATGCCGTTTCCGTTCAGGGAAATTACCTGCGTATTGCTCAATGCATGGGCAATCAGCGCCGCTTTGTAATCAAATACGGGACCGACGGCCGTAACGCGGCCTCTGATTTTGCCGTTTTCATCCAAGACATCGCCGCGGGGGCCGACTTCGGCAATAATGTCACGGGCCTTAGCTATTTTTCCGCCCGGCATAATGCGCCCCAGATAGCGCCCCTGCAGATCGGAAACCGTCGCCGCAATATCCATGGCAAATCCGATTTCGCTGTTTTTATCATCAACGATTTTACCGTCGGCGCGAATTCGTCCGACCAGTTTGTCTTTGCTGATTACTTCACCGTTATATGTAACCAGCCCCAGATAGCGGCCAAAATTGTCAAAGGCATAACTTGATTTGACAATGCTGCCGATAATGGCGTTTTGTTCATTGTAGACAAAGCCGTTGGCCTTGATGCGGCCGATGACGCTGCCGTCAAAATCGGAAACTTCGCCGCCGGGAACCACACTGCCTAAAAAATCACCGTTCAGAGAAACAACCATTTTGGAAGAAATCAGCTTACCGTCCAACAGATAATCTTCTCCGACTTTGCGATAGGCGTAGCCGTCGGGCGTAATAAAGCCGACCGGCTGGCCTTTAAGATTGGTGTACAAGCCGTCACCGGTCAAACGACCGACGGTTTTGCCGTCATCATCATAGACAAGCCCCGGAAACAACACGGCGCCTAAAATATTATAATAGTCGTCAACAACCAGACCGTTGGGCAAAACCTTGCCGACAACCTTGCCTGACGGCAGGCGCACCGTGCCGTCGCTTGTAACCTTGCCCAGAAAATTGGTATCGTTGCCGACGGCAATGCCTTGAGGAATGACGCCGCCGATGAGTTCTCCGTCGAAATTTACAATCAGACTGTCAGCCGTGACGTTGCCGATCAAACGGTTGTCAAAACTGACGACATTACCATCCGGAATGACTTTGCCGATCAGATCGCCGTTAAAATCGACCGCGGTAATTTCCTGCGCAGAAACGTTTTTGGACAGCAGAAAAGCGACACAAAAAGCAAAAGCAAAAACTTTTGCCAATTGAGAAAAAAGACCGGCCTGTCCGTTATATTTCCGCTTCAAACTTAATTCCTCCGGTTTTTAGCCACTTCCTGCAAAACGTAGCCCGAAACTTTCTTGTCCAGATCTATGAAAGATCCGTTATTCTTAATGTAGCCGATGTTCTGGCCTTTTGTATCCAAAACCCGGCCTTCCGGCGACAGCCTGCCAATATATTTACCATCATTTCCCAAAATTGTCGCGCCAATTTTATAGATTTTACCAAGAATATTGTCATTATTGTCGACCGCCAAATCCCGGGACAGGGTTCTGCCTATGTTTTTACCATCTTTTGCGGTAATTGTGCCATCAATATTCACATAACCCACAACTTTATCATTGTTGTCAATGACAATATCTCCGTCCAGAATTTCGCCATAGAGCTTGCCCGCCTCGCTGATGACGCCGCCGTCAGACAACGCCCGGCCGATAACGACATTTTTGCCGTCCGCGACCGTGCCGTCGGGAAAGACGGTTCCGACGACGCTGCCACTGAAATCAATTACGGAGCCCTGCCTCAGCAGGCTAAGGTTTTTATCGGTCGAACCGCCGGGCAAAATTACGCTGATGACATCGTTTTTCAAATCGATAACATCGCCGAGACCGTTAACAAACCCCTGATAATGTCCCCAAATGTCCACAACGATGTTTTCGGGAATGACTTCACCCACGACTTCTCCTTTGCCGTTCAAAATTTTACCGTCGGAGCTGACTTTGCCGGAAACCTTACCGTCGAAATCCAAAACCCGGCCGCCGTTGACGACATAACCGAGGTAAGATCCGTCATAACCGACAGCCGCGCCGCGGGTCAAGACACCGCCCTGATATTCGCCCTTTTGATTGAAAAAATTACCCTTGGCGTCAATATGCCCCAGTTTTTCGCCAAAACGGTTGGTTACGCTCCCGTCATAAGCGGCAAAACCAATGACATTGCCAAAAAAGTCAACCACCTCGCCGCTGCGAACCACGCGGCCGATGATGTTGCCGTAAAAATTGCCGCCGTCCCCTTTGATGTTGCCGACATAAGCACCTTTGGCATTATAAACCCTGCCGTCGTAAAACGGACGGCCAAGAATTTTGCCCTTGGCGTCAACAACAACCGCCTTATCGTCCAAAGCAACGCCGACAATATTGTTTTTGGCATCCATAATCAGATTGTTCACCGACAAACGGGCCGTCGGCTGACCGTTTACGGCAACGCTTCCCGTCGCGTCGACAACATTTAGAAAATTGCCGTCCAAATCAAAAGCATATTTTTTGCCGACAACCCGACCGGCATAGCCGCCTTTTTTATTCAAAACATCGCCGAAAATGCCGACACAGCCAACCGGAAGCTGCGCTCCGTTGACAACCAGACCGTTTTCGGATATCTGTCCCAAATATTTGTTGTTATAATCAACCACCAGACCGCTCTTGACGACGCTACCGATAATCACGCCTTTCTCATCTAACACCGTGCCGTCGGGGTTGACGCAGCCGACATATTTGCCGCCGGCGGTTTTAACCACACCTTCGGTTCCGGCATCTCCCAGATAACTGCAATTGTTATCCAAAACCTTGCCGGTCGGAACAACCTCACCCAGATAATCTCCGGCCGCATTGGTCACGGTTCCGTCAAAATTGATTTTAGCGTCGACGATTTGATTGTTTTTGCGGATTTTCCCGTCGGAATCAAGCAGTCCGATCTGTTTGCAGCCATAGCCGACGACCAAACCGCCGCGAATCATCTGCGCAATAACTTCCGAACCGGAAACGTCTTTGACCAGACCGTTGGCCAGCACCCGGCCGACAATCTGCTGCGAGGCGTTGAAAACGCTTCCTTCGTTGCCGACAGTACCCAAAACCGTTCCCTGTGGCGTAATCGGAATCATCATTGAAGAAACCAGAGAACCGATTATTTCCGGCTGATTGCTGATAATTTTGCCGTTCTCGTCAACCTTGCCAAGCTCATTGCCGTTAAAATCGACCACGGTGCCGTCATTTTCCACAAAACCGATAATATTACCCTCATTATCAAGCGCAACATTGGCTTCCGTATCCGCGCGGCCGACAATTTCCAGTTTATTGCTCAAAATCGTACCGTCTTCCTGCACGGTTCCGGTCAGATTGCCCTGCCGGTCAAATACCTGTCCTTTCTTATTGACAAAGCCGATTACCCGGCCGTTTTCGTCAACCGCGACATTCATCGGTCCTTCGGCATGGCCGATGACATTGCCGTTTTCGTCAACTACGGTGCCGTCTTCCCGCATACGGCCGGCTTTTTTGCCTGAAAAGTCAACAATACTGCCGTCCGGCTGAACATATCCGATCGGCCGGCCGTTGTTGTCATAAGCGATCATATCCGCCGAACGGCCAATAATCTTGCCGTCTTTGTCAATGATGGTTCCGTCGGCCTGCAGTTTGCCGATGACATTGCCGTCAAAATCAACGACGGTACCGTCTTCATTAACGTAACCGATCGGATTGCCGTTTTCATCGTATGCCATTTTTACCTGTTTACCGACCGTTCCCAGCACCTTATGCTGCAGAACGTTTCCGTCCTTGTCGACCACGGCCACGACATTGCCGTTGGAATCAATCACTTCGCCTTTTTCGTTGACATAGCCGATGGCTTTGCCGTTATTGTCTCTGGCGATTTTGCGCTTGTTGCCAATAACGCCGATAACACGTTCGCGAACGACGTTACCGTCTTTATCCACCTTTCCGACAACCTTGCCTTGAGCATCGACAACCGTTCCGTTAGGCATAACCACGCCCAGACGATTGCCGTTGGCATCAATGGCGACACGTCCCTGTTTGGAGACGGTTCCGATAACATTGCCGTTTAAGTCCACGACATCGCCGTTTTCGTTGACGCGGCCGATGATGTTGCCGTCTTTGTCGACAACGGTGCCGTCGGGCATAACCTTGCCGATGACATTGCCGTCCTTGTCATAAACATATCCGGTTTCGACCGCTTTGCCCAAAATGCTGCCGTCCGTACGAACAACGGTGCCGTCCGGCAGAACCCGGCCGACGATTTTTCCGTCTTTGTCCACCACGTTGCCATTGGCGTCGACATACCCGATGACATTGCCGTTCTCATCCAAAACAACGCGCTGATTGTCCGCAACGCCGATAATATTGCCGTCATTGTCAACAATCATACCGTTGGTATTCACTTTGCCGATCAACTGGCCGGAAGCGTCACGAACCAGGCCGTCTTTGTCAATTTTACCGATGAACTGTCCTTCGGTGCCCACCGCGTTGCGAACGCTGTCGGCGCCGCCGGCAGCCGCTGCGCCGCCCGTGGTTCCGGGTTCGCAGTAGTTGCACTCCTCTTTGGTGACGGCGTTGCCGATGACCGGAACTTTCTCGGTTTTGGCATTGTCGCTGCTGATGTTGCTTTCATGCCAGGAAACCAGAAAATTGTTCTGAAAGTTACCGGCGACAACAGGCGTCCAGCCCATTTTGATATGACAAGTGTCTTTGCCGCTCAACGTTTTTCCCGTGCAGCCGTCTTCAAAGCTGAAACCCTCAAACGGCGGCTCCGCCAGCAGCACCGAAACAATTTTAATCGAAGCTTTGCCGTTGGTTCCCAACGTGAGAACGTTTTGAGCATCCGTTCCCAAGACGACCTGTCCCAGCGGAACGGGATTGGGCGTGGTCGTAATCGGAATGCCGATATCTTCAATCGTGTCAAATTCGATATTGTCAAGCAAGGGGCCGCGTTCTCCGGCATTAATCGCATCGTCGTTGTCGGTAAAGGTCGGCTCCTCGTAGCCTTCGATAACGTCATCGCTTTTAACCAGCAGCATCACGCCGAACAAGAAAATCACGAGAGAAGTGATACCAACAATCAAAATGATATGGTTGGTCTTCTTGATATAGGCTTCGGAATGCGTTAACGGCTCGTTTTCTTTACTCATTGGGTCCTGACTACACTACAAAATACGCCATTGCGGCCTAATTTTGAACAAATGGCATCGCCTTCTTCAAGAGTTTTTATCGGTCCGACGCGCAGGTGGAACAACTCCTTGCCCTGACCGTCGGCCGGCGTGTCAACGGAATAAAACGGCTCATAACCGGCCAAGTCGCGGGTGTATTTGCGGTTTAGTTCATCCCAGAGGCCTTCCAGATTGCTGACATCGGCATCGGTTCCGAGCTCAATGGAAATATTGGCGTTGCCGGTATCGGTAAAACCGGTGCCATAGGCAAACTGCTGAAGATATTTGCTGTTGCCGTTGGCGGCGTTGGCTTCCGACTGGTTCGGCAAACGCTGCATTTTAGAGTAGTCGTAGTTACCGGCGGCCATTTGCGCACCGGCGGTTCCCGGCTGTTGATAACCGATGTTCGGCTGGTTGGAAAACGACTGTCCCCGGCCGTATTGGGGAACAATCAGCTCTGAGCCGCCGACATTAACGTCATACTGCGCGGGCATTTTTCCGTTTTCACCGCTCAGAGGCAGATAATCTCCGCCGCTTTGCGCTCCTGCGTTCTGCGACGGGTTAAAAGCAGCTTCAAGATCTCCGCTCTTCAGCGGCGGCGGAACGTCCCAGCCCGGAATTTCATCATTGGCATAAATAGCATTCTCCAAGCCGGCAGAATCGGAACGACGCAGTTTAAGGCAGACAATGCGCTTGCCGTTGCGCAGCACCAAATCGCCGACAGCCTCAACCACAATCAACCGGTTGTTCGGTCCTTTGCTGCGGAAACCGACCGGCGTTTCGACCTTTTCGTTAATAAGGGTTACAATCGGACGCTGGTTCATGTTCAGCGCTTTGGCTCCCAAGTCAATGTAGGTAAAAATATCGTCGCGCCATACGCGTTCGGGCGCAATTACCACATCATCGGGATTAGGGACATAGACCTCAACGTCAAAGCGAAACTTTTCCGGATCAACCGGCAGAGATTTCAGCCAATCTTCTTTTTGAAATCTTTTGGTGTAGGTAGAAGCAACCGATTTCGAGCTGCTTCCGCTAAAACCCATGGACGAACCGCGTCCTCCTCCGCCGACACGGCCACCGCCGCTGAAACCGTTATCGCTTCCGCTGTCTGCGCCGATAACGTCAATATCAATAATGGCATTGGTTAAGCGCTCGGTGTTGACACCTTCGCTGCGGACATAAAACACATAGCGGTTGCCGGACCGGCCGAAAATGATGATATTGGTATCGACACCGACGTTTGCTCCCTTACGAGGATACAGCAAAACCGTGTTCGGCCCGGAAATCTGCCCGTCAAATGTTGAGTTGTCACCGATAAAAACATCTTCCACCATTTCCCAGGACGGAAAATTAATCAGTGTAATCATACCTTCGCGCAAACGGATCGGCAAAACCAAATCCGGCGACCAGTAATATTTGGAGTAAGCCGGTTTACTTTGACCTTCGCCCAGATTTTGCAGAGGATCGAGCCAGGCGCTCTGCATCATGCCGATGGAACCGAAACCGGCATAGCTCATGTCCATGGAACGATACTGCCCCTGATCCTGGTCGGCACTCTGGTCCAAACTGTTTTCCTGCGCAAAAGCTTCTCCGACCTGCAGAGAAGCTAAGAACATACTCAGGGACAATAATTTAATAATGTTTTGAACCATTGTTAACCACCATTTCTATCTGTTTTTTATTCTACTTTATTAAAGGTTAATGAATATCTGGTTACCGTAAAGCCGACCGGATTTTTCAGGCGTTCGTCATATTTTACGGTTTTGTTGACATAAGCGATGCGCAGCGACGCCGTCCAATAATTGACTTCAGGCTTCGGAGAGTCCGGATACATATCGCGGGTTTCATACTCAACCTGCCACAAGCCGCGGCTGAGTTCATTGACGGAAATAATTTTGACGCTGCGGGTCAGGCTTTTGCTCTTAATGACGTTAATGGCCCGTTTGGCGGTTTTTTCAAGAAAGTCCGCGTAAACGGCCGGCGAAGACATTTCCTGAATAGGGCCGCCGGGAAGCCAGCGCGCTTCCATTTCGGGAATATCACGATTAAAAGAACTGCGAAGCAGAACATATTGGCGGACAAAAACTTCGGTAATGGACTTGTCATCTTCCAGATTGGCAATCGAGCGAATATTATAGACCTGTTCCTGCTTGTTCTGAAAAGTCAAAAGAAACGGTTCGACACGATACAGAGGCATAACCTGCATAATGGCCAGAATGAGCACAATGTTGCAGCAAATGCTGATGGCCGTGATGATTGCAAATGCACGAGCGGTCCACAAATAGCGTTTTTCGGCCACATTGGCGACAAAAGCATCGCTTTTGCGCGGACGCGGCGCAGCGGCAGGACGGGGGCCCGGACGACCGCCGATCATACGCTGTTCAACATTGTTTCCTTCAAGCTTATCTACCATTTCCGAGCCTTACATCCAAAGCTATATTGTCGCAACAAACCAATCGGGAAGTTCTTTAGGCAAATCCAGTTGCAGACAGGCGCAGGGAGAAAGTTTCAACTCATTGACGCCTTTACCGATACCAACAGGCTCCGGCTCATAATAAGACCCGAAACAGCCTGACAACAAAAACAAAACGAGAAGCAATAACAGCTTTTTGGCATATTTCATCGCGCTTTACCCTTTCTCTGACTTTTAAATACTCTTTATGTTATTTTAATAACTATACTCTTTTAGTTTAAAAGTCTAATAGCAAGCGGAGAAAATCCCCAACTTATCAACAGCTAAGTTTTTAGATTTCCACTTCACTCTGGGAATAACGAGTGACGGTAAAGCCCATCGGATTAATCAGGCGCCGCCCAAGAAAACGCCGCTCTTTGAAGAAAAACGCCGTTACTGAAGCCGTCCAGTTGCGTTCCCGCATAATCATGGCGCCGCCGCTCTGCGCCGTAGGCGGCAAAAGCTCATAAGTTTTGAAGTCCACTTTCCATACAGCACTGCGTTTGCCTCCCAAACGGCCGATGGAAATAATTTCCACCTCTTTTACCATATCCAACTGAGTAAGGCTTTCCAGCGTCGGGATTGTGGCCGCGTTAAACTGGTAAAACACCGGCCAGGAAGACAGATAGTTAATGGTTCCGCCCGGAAGCCAGCGGCTATACATTTCAGTCACATCATTAACGATAGTATTGCGCAAGATGACATACTGCTTGATAAAGGTTTCCAACAGAAGGTCCTTGGAGGCCATATCCGAAGTTATCGGCTCATAGCGCACAATGCCTTCAGTTTCATCCTGATTAATCACCAAAAAAGGCTCAATGTTAATCATCGGCGCCAGCTTGAAAAGAGCCAAAGACGAACTCATAAACACCAACAGCGAAAGAATAGCAAAAAGGATGAACAGTCTGGAAAGCCACATATAATATTTGAGCTTTAAGGTTTCAACTTCCTTTTCTTCAACACTGATAAAGTTCTGCCGGGAAGCGGCCGTGCCCTCAATGGACAGAACCCTGGTGCCGTCAGTTATCGAGTTTGCGTTATTCATCCTTTACGCCATATCCTTTTTTAATATGCCACACAATAGGCCGGGTTAAAGCTGTTCAGCTGTTCCTCAAAACTCTTATCGGCCGTTTCCTGATAGGTGCTGTCAACCGCCAGATTGGCTTTGCCGGTCTTGATGGTTTCGTCAAGCGACGTGCTGTCCGAAACGGCCATACCCATTGTCGTGACGGCATCCTTATCTTGCAACAGAGCGTTATAAACAGCCGAGTAGTTACGTTTGCTGTCGCGCAGCAATTCCGAACCGGCGTCATTGATGCTGCTGATTTTGGCTCCGACCGTATTCAGATAATTCTGCTTGACGTTCTTGAGTTTGCTTACGGCCAAATCATAGTCGCTGTCTTTGGAAATGTCAAAATCTTCACTCGGCGCAAAGCCCATATTGCGCAAAACTTCAAGAAGGTCTTCGCGCATCTGGTCAATGCTGGTTTTCAACTCTTCAACCGAGTTTTTATAAGTTTGTTCGGTTTCGGCCTGAACCAGAAAATCGCCGATCTGATTGTTGCGGTATTGAGCATCCTTGTAAATGTCGTCGTTTATTTTTTCAACCGCGTTCAAATCCGGCATATTTTCATTTTTGCTGGCTTCTTCCATACGCAGACCGTAAACCAGCAGAGATTCCATTTCCGGGGTCAGGGTTAAGAGGTTATAGACCCGTTCGTTGCCGATTTTGCCGCTGTTCAGCGCCAAAATCGTGCCCAACTCGCTGTATTCTTTATCTGAAAGCTCGGTCAGCTTTATCTGTCCCTCGCCCTTTGATGTGATAAAATACGGAGAAGACGGCTTGAAACGGCTGCAGGCAGCGCTGATGTTCTGGCAGACCGGCAGGTTCTGTCCCAGCAGTTCCTGTCTGCGCTCGCCTTTGACGAAGGACAGTCCCATCATATATTCGTTAACATGATATTCGCCCTTGGAATTGTAGGCAACATCAACAATGCCCTCGCCGTTTTCAATCATATCGGGCGCTTTGCAGTTGGAAATGTTCTTGACGATGCAGGGGTAGATACCGCCGCGGAACAAAGCCAGCGTCTCACCGCCAAGTTTCAAGGCATCTTTTTCAATCTTCCGATCTTCCGGCGCCAGAGACGAGGACAGGAAGAAATCCGTTTCCACAAAGGCCTTGTCCTGAAGCATAAGTTTCCAGATTTCGGGAATGCGTCCGCCATAGTTCAGGAATGTGTCCTTGTTGACAACCGAAAGCGGAATGCTTTCCGTCTGTTTGAAGAAAATGCTGGTTCCTTTGTTGGGGAAACCCGGGAACAACTCCTCGGTGATGTCTTTGCCGACAATCATTTTCTGCGCGTCTCCCACGGCATTTTTCAAATCAATATAATCAAAATGAACATATTCACGCAGCGGCGGCAGGTTGAAGTCCGGCATAATTCCGGGCGCCCTGAAATCGCGTTCCTTGGCAACGGCGCCGACGAAAAACTCGCTGTCGGCAGACGTATCCATATCTTTCAAAACATCGTCAAAGAGACTGACATTCAGTACAACATTGGTGTTTTTAATATACTGGCTGCGGAGATCAACATACATTTCATTCAGGCTGTTTTCCAGATCTCTGCCGCTGACAATTGTTTCAAGTTCGGTGGTAATGCCGCGGACTTTTCCGCCCACACCTTTCAGCTCAAGACCGCCGAGGGTTACGTCTTTGCCGCGCAGGTTGTCAATCAGCGCCTGATGATACTCTATAACCTGATCCTGCTTGCGGCCGCGGTATAAATCATCTCCGAGACCGTAGAAAGCCTGCCGCGCCTTTTCAATATTCGCAACCGCGTCATCCTTGGCAATGGCAATAATCAGGTTGGTGGTGTTGACAATGTCTTTAACCGTTATGCCGCTGTTGGTATCCAGTGTTTTTTTGGCAGCTTCGGCGGCCAGATTAATCTTTTTAATCTTATCATCGCGTTTTTGGCGGTTAGCTTCGTCTTGTTTCTCAAATTCCGTTTTCAGGGTCGTTTTTTGCGTTTCCGCCGCTTTGTTCACATTGGCAATCTTAGCAGAATATTCGGTCAGCAAATCGTTTTTGGCTTTGGTTTTGGCATCGATTTCCCCGGTTTTTTGGTCATAAGCGGCTTCAACCGATGCTTTTTCCTGATTTTGCGCCTGAATCTTGGCCTGAGCTGCAGCAATTTCGCCTTTCAGCTGCGCAACCAGTTCTTCATGTTCCTTTTTCTGTTCGTCCGTCATTTCGGCACCGGCAGTCAGACTTTCGGCAGCGGAAAGCTCCTGTCTGGTTTCGCTGATGAGTTTGGACAGCTCGTCATTGGAAACTATCAGTTCCTCACGGCGCTGTGCATATGACGTACGCTGGGCCTGCAAGGACGCAATTTCGGAATCTATCTGCGAAGCCTTGCCGTCACGCTCCTGCTCCAAAGCACTTACGTCAGACTTGGCTTTTCCGACTACCGCGCTGACATCCGCATTATACTTCTGTTCAAGTTCGCGGTATTCGCTTTCATACTGCTGATTGGTCTTGGTTACCGCCGCTATGGCCGCCTGCGTGATTTCCTTTTCGGCCTTGGCCATAAAGGAAGCCTGATCCTGAAGCAGCGCCTTATATATTTTATCCTGTGCATCGGCAGATATTTCCAAGTTTTTAATATATTGGGCAATATTCAGATATTTTCCGTCAAGATACTGATTATAAAAGGTTTTCTGGTCGTTCCAAATCGGAAATTCTTTTTTGACCGAACCCCATTTTTCCGGATTTGCGGCCAAAGACATTGAAGCCTCGGTTCCGATATCCGTCGGCAGCAGATCTGATTTGCGGGAATCTTCTTCGTAGGCTTCCTGCTTGTCCGGCTCTTTGAAGAAGATGCCGTCGTGCTGATTTGACAGTTCCTTCACGTTGTTCTTTTTGCTTTCAATATCCAACGCCGTATCACCCTCATTCTGATTGGCGTAAGCCAGCGTTTCCGCATCCGTCATATCGGCTGTGGCGTTTTCGGTTCCGTCAACGCTTATCATTTCTTCGCCCAATTCTTCATTTTTCTTATCATAGGCATCGGACTGCTCCGACAAAGCGTCCATGTCAAGCGTTGAGACATCGCCGACGTCAATCGGAGACAACTGGGAAGCCTTGGCCGTTTCATAACTCTCCAAAGCCCAGGCCGACAAGCCTTTGCGCAGATCATGACTTTGTGGCGTATCGCGCAGATCAATACCGGACCACACGCTGACCGGATTGTTAAAGTAACGTCCGATATAATTGATGACGCACTGTTCCGACTGTTTTAAAACCTCAATTGACTTTTCGTGCAGCTGAACCATTTCATTATAGCGGCGCTGCGTATCCCGATAATTTTTCAGGCCGTTCAGAGTGTTGTGGGCATCAATTGCCGCCTGCAGACCCTCAATAATCGGCTCCAGTTTGTCCAGTTCTTCCATTTGCGTTTCCGAACCGGCAAAAGGACCGGTCGCGTCCGAGGTTTGCGCCTCGTCAAACGTCAAAATGCTTTTGGTCTGGTAGCGCGAAGGATCGGTATAGTTCGAAGACGAGGACTTTGACTGTGAAGCCGTTCCGGCAGAAAACGGAGAATAATCATCCGCCGCCAGTGCATGGCCGGCAAAAGCCGCCGCCGCAGACAAGATACCGCAGGCAACCGCATTTTTGATTTTATTTTTAATATTCATTGCCGTTCTCCTCATAGTCATGTCCTAGTCAAGCTGGATACCGACGCTGGCCTTGCCGTGATAAAGGGGCTTTACCTTGTCTCTCATGGCACTTGCCGCCGCCATCTGGGCCTTGATTGCGACCAGTTCCTGAATGATTATCAGCAGCTCGTCAGTTTCAACTTCAATCATATAGTTATTGTACAATCCGCCATTATAGTCATCGGCTTTGGTATAGGTCGTTCCGGCGGTGGCGATCCTCTTGTCTATCGCGACAAGATTTTTTTCCAATTCGCGCACGGCGGTAAACGCCTCAATAATCGTATCATCATAGAATTCACGCCGTTTGTCGTCATACAAAAGCTGAATGCGCTCCTGATCCGACGGATATTCAAAAAACAGTTTTTGGAACGCCGGCCTTATGGAGTTTTCATCATAGATGTCGGCGATTTTACTTTCCTTGATTTCCTTGGTGCCGGGAATCTTGGTTTCTTCTTTTTTGTTAAAGCGGCTCGTAAACTTGTCCACCAGCGCTTTCAGCTTGTTAAGCGTTCCCTTGACAACCTTATTGGCAATGGTTGACACTTTATTCAGCGTCGCGTTCACGCCGTTAACAACCTGGGTCGCCATTGAACCGGGATCGAAAAAGCCGATGGCTTCCGCACGGCTGCTGAAGAAAACCAAGCTGACCACCAGACAGATAAACAACAATTTCAGATTAAACCCAGACATTATCATTTACTCCCTTCCGATGATTTTTCCGGCATTTCGAAAATATAATCGTCAAGATTAAACTCCGTAATTGTTTTCTGAGGCTTTTTGAGTTTGGTAAAAGTCAGCAGAGAAACTTCATTGGCCGTTTTCATTTTCAGATCTGCAACCAAAAGGCGCGCATAGCGGCGCAGAGCCTCCATACGCCGGATGCGGACTTCGGCGTCGCCGCCGACGGCACCGCCGGTCGTATCATAAATGGTTGTGGCATAAGCCTGATCTTCAAGGTCTTCGTCAACGTTTCTGATGTCATGACGCAACTCAATGGCGTCCTGATAAACCTGAACAATGCTTTTGCGGCGTTCCAACAGGCGGTTGACGCGCACGGCCTCGGTTTTGGCCGGCGTTTCCTTTTCGTTGTCTTTGATGAAATAAGTATCGCGCATATAGAGCAGCGCCTTTTCGGGATCCTGCGTGCTGTCGGTGCTTTCCGTCAGGCTGCCCAAGTCGGACAAAAGCGTCTGTATTTCCCGGTTCAGGCTGTCTACCTGAGATTGCAGACTTTCGGTCGCCGCCTTTTTCTGCGCTTCGGCATTGGCTTTTATCTGTTCTTTTTGTTTGACATAACTTTCGCGCTCGCTTTCCATCTGTGCCAGCTGCGCTTCAAATTCCGCTTTCTTTTCTTTTCTCGGATCCAGTTCTATGGCCTTTTTGATAACTTCCGTGTTGAGGTCAATGGTATTGATTTTTCCATCAATAACCGAAATTTCCGAATCGACCGAAGACTGAATTTCATTCGAAACATTGGCAATCTCTTCCTGAAGGCTGTTTTTGCGCTCCTTGATATTGGAAATGTCATCGTTGAGTTTTTTAATCTGTGCCAGTTTGGAGTCAATCAGTTCGGTTTTTACCTTGTCGTAGGCCGCCTGAGTATCCTTATAGGTATCAACAAAGGGTTTGGCTTTCTGCTCGGCCGTTTCTTTCCACTTTTTGGCCTCATCAAAACCTTTGCCGATTTTGGTAACAATGGCCGAGTTCATAACCTTGTCGGCAACGTTTTGCACCTGCTTGGTGATTTTGGTAACGGCGGTCGAAACTTCGCCGGCCATAACGTCAAATTTAGCTATCAACAACGCTTCGGCCCGGGACGGCGCCTGCAAAACCAGCAACAGAGATATAATTGTCAATAATGCGGACTTTTTCATATCAGCCTCCCTCTCCGGCAGCGGATATATCTTTGTTCAGACTAATGTCCGTAACTTCTCCGGCACTGTTAAACTCCAAAATCTGCGCTTCCATAAACAAAATATCATTGTAGCGGCGCGCCATGCTTTCGGTCAGAGCTCTGGTTGCGGCCAAAATTTCTCTTGCGCTTTCGGAATTAACCTCCATCGGCGGAAGTTCGCGTTCTTTGGCCAAATTGGTTCTGGTTGCCAAAGCATGCGCATACAGGGTGGAGATGTTGTTCTGAAGGATTTCGGTTCTTTTCAGGTTTTGTTCATCAATCGCCGCATTTTGGTTACCGGTTTCGTCATATTTGATAACCAGATTTTTTTCAACCTCTGCCGCCATTTTATCCTTATTATTGGTATTTTTACCCAAAAAGTCCGGCATTTCAAGTTTGGGAACGGCTTTCTTTATGTCCAGACCTTTCAGGGCTTCCGCATAGCCTTTAATCTGCGCCAAAGGCCCGAAAGCGCCGGCCTTTGCTTCTTCAATCTCTTTCTGGGCCGTAGCAAGCTTCTGTTCTGCGTCTTCCAGTTTTGCCGTCAGGTTTTCGACTTTGTCCAGCGCCAGATTGGCCGGATCTTTACCGGTCAGCGGAGATGGGAAAGGGAAAAAGGCCTCGGCTGCGGAACTTATCATAAGTCCGCCGCACAGAAGCATCGCAAATATTTTAAAACGGCCCGACATTATACCATTCTCCCTCAGTCGTCACTGTTTTGAGCCTTGTATTGCTCTTCAATATCCGTAATCTCCTTGCTGTTGACCTCAAAGTTGCTGAAATTCTTAAAAGATTCCAAACTCAGCAAAGTTGAATAAACGTCAACCAGACGGTTTACGGTTTTGGTCTGTTCCATGGCCATCAGGGTCAGGTTCTGCAAATCGCCGCGTTCGGTTGTCGATTTGCTGAACTGCTCCTGAGACGGTATCAAAACCTTTTCCTCAAAACCCGAAGCCGTAACCTTATGTTCTACGGCCAAGGCATAGCTGTTGAGGTTATCATCCATAAAACTGCTGTTAACCAGTTCTTTAGCCATCCGCTTATCAGACTGCTTGGAACTGGACTGCAGTTCAATAATCTTATCCAGACATTTTTTGGCATTTTTGTTTTTTGCCGCATCTTCCGCCGAAAGCTGACAATAGTTGGCAATATTGTCCGAAAAGACGTAAATGTTCTGTTCCGTGGTTCCGACATAGGCCGTGGTTTCCTCTTTGGCAAAACTCAATTTGTCCTGCGTATGGACACGGGCATAAAACACTTCTTCTCCGGACGGCATTATTTCGCTGCGAATAAACGGGCGACGCCCCCGTTTCTGCGGCGTTTTGGTATTGGCGGGAACGGAGTAAACCGGCTGCCGCTGGAACGGATAAAGCGCCGGTTCGTCCGACTTTTGAACAGGTTGAGACTGAACCGTCTTTTCAGCTGGGGCGGCGGTTTTTTTATTTTCGCCGAACAAATCCACATCATCGGCAGATTTCGGCAGAACGGCCGGCTGTTCGCGAACTTCGGGTTTGGCGTCCGCAACTTTTTCATCCATGGCTTTTTTTCTGGCCTTGGCAGCGGCAATCTTTTCCGCCTGATTTTTTTCAAAGGCTTCCTGAGCCGTCTGCGTATCGGGAAGTTCTTTTTCCAAAGCGCTGATATCCGTCAGCAACGCCTTGCTTTCCTGCCGAAGGTTTTCCTGTTCCCGCAACAACTTTTCCAGACGGGCGGAAATGTCATCTGCCGCTTCAGGCGCGGCCTGCACCGCAGAAACTGCCGTCAAGGTTAAAGCCGCACATAAAACACACGATAATTTACGATACATTTGCACCTCCGCTCAGTTGCTGTTTACATTCGTAAACGCCATATTTCTCATCGCAGTCGACATCATCGTCGGGATTATAGTCGCAGGTCTTATCTTCATCGCTGCGCGTATCTTTGCCGATGTTGCTGGCATAATTCTTGGCATCGGCCAACAGCGCCTCGCCTTCGGATTTCTTCGCCTTGCCTTTTTCTACCAACGCCTGGGCATCTTTGGTCAGCTGTTCGCCCTGCTTATATTTCTTTTCGCCTTCTTCATACATTTTTTCGCCGTCTTTTTTCAGCTGTTCACCTTCTTTTTGGATATTTTCAATATCTTTTTGCAGCTGTTTGGCCTTATTCTCAAGTTCTTCGGCTTTTTTCTGTTTGTCTTCGGCCTCGGCCTTGGCTTTATCAATTGTATCTTTGCCGATGCCCGAAGTCAGGGACCCCAGAGAATCCTGGGCTTCTTTGCGCAGGCTGTTGGCTTCGCTGATCAGAGACGCAACTTCCTTCGGCTTGGCGGCAGCTTCTTCTATCAACTCCTGACCTTCTTTTATCTTGCTCATGCCGTCTTCAAGAAGCTTTTTGCTGTCTTCGACAAGTTTCTTTCCTTCTTCAAGCTTGGAGGTTCCTTCGTCAATCAGCGCTTTGGCGTCGGAAATAAACTGGTTGGCTTCTTTGTAAAGTTTTTGACCTTCGCTGACTTTGTTTTTGACTGCGGAAGCCGTCTGCGCCCATTTGCTGCACTTGGCCTTTTTGGCCTTCTGCTCAACCTTGCATTTTCCGGCCTTGACCTGTTTGACACGGCAGCCGAGATTGTTCTTGATAAAACCGTTCATCGCTTCGTTGAACTTGCCCATGGCGCTCTGAAGCCCTTCGCCGGCCTTTTTGGCAAAGCCGATGACTTTGGAATTGCTGACATCGGTAACGGCACGTTTGATAGCCTGTGCGATTTCTTGCGGAGCAAATGCTATAAACTGAGCTCTGGCCGGAGCCGCGACTAAAAAGCAGGCAATGGCCGCCGCAGCCCAAATCTTTTTATTCGTCAACATATTACACCTCCACAAAAATCGTATATATACTTGTTCTCAGTATATCAAAAAATTCAACTATATTAAACGTGAATCACTCATATCACGCAATATTTAAATATTTTGTAACAAACTTGTCTTCACCATATTCCTTGATGAGCTCTTCTACCAGCAATACGTTCTTACGACCGGAGTTATACAGCTTCAGGTAAACGCCCAGACCGCTTAAATCCACATCCAAAATGACCGATTCACCGGTAGCCGGACGCGACAACAGAATGGCATACGGAAAATCACGATAACTGCGACCGAAAATGAAGTCGGTTTCGCTCTTGGTCAGATTCCAGTTAGCATAGTCTTCCGGCATACCCTGCGGGTTGCGGAAAAACAAAACGGTCTGGCATTGTCCGCGGATAACCTCGCCGACGCCGAGTTTGTCAATGATGCTCGGCTGTTGAAATGCGCAAAGATAAGCCTGACGTTTTTTACGGCCTTCCTGCAAACCGATGATGAAATAATCACGGAACATCGGGTGTTTTAACATCGGCGCGGTTTCATCAATCATAATCAGAGACGGAACGCCGCTGTCGCCGGTTTCAGACATAATGCGGTGCATGATATAGCTGATGACGGCCGGCGCCAGAGTTTCGTCTTCAAAAATATGCGTGAAGTCAAAAGCCATAAAGCGTTTGGACTTTAAGTCAAGGCTGTCGGTATCGGCATTGAAAATATTGCCGTACTGATCGGGATTAACCCATTTGAAAAGTTCGCGGCGCATATTTCCGGTCGGAGAAAAACAGCTTTTATAAAGGTTTTTCATAATCCGCTCTTCGGGGCGCAGATAATCAAACGCGGTGGTAACGGCACGCGCGATTTCCTTTTCCGACTGAGCGTCGTCAACCATGGTAATCGCCTTCATCCAGCGACGCAGGAAAGCCCTGTTGTCAGGCGTATTGGCACAGTCAAAGGGGTTGATGGAGACATTTTTTTCGTCACCGTCAAAGCCGATATAGGCACCGCCGATGGAACGGGTAAAGATTTCGGCACCGCGGTGACGGTCGAAGAAGAACACCTTCAAATCGCGGTGGCGCATCGCCTGTCCGGCAAGGAAGGTCAGCAAAGTCGTTTTACCCTGACCGGTAGGTCCGATAATGCAGCAGTGCGCAACAGCGGCATCTTCGGGAGAAACGTGAAACTGGAAACGATAAGCCGATCCCGAGGTAGTACGGAAAACGCTGATGGCGCCCTTTCCCCAGTCGCTTTTGCCAAAGCCTTCGGAAGGTTTGTCAAAACAAATTGCCGTTGCCACAACGCGGGACAGATAACGATAGGTTCTGGGATAGGTTTCATAAGTCGGAAACTGGTTGAAAAATGTGGCCTGGGCAACCCAGCCTTCACGTACCGGCGTAACGCTGAACAGACGGCAGATACGCTGGACTTCGCTTTCTCCGAACTCAATTTCTTCCAGACTTTCGCCGCGCAGAACGATTGAAAGCGCATATTCGGTCAAAGCCTGATAATCGGCGTCGCTGTCTTCAATGGAAGCCAGCGCTTCGGCATATTGATTGACAACCTCACCGGAAAAACTGGTCATGGCCGCCATACGCTGCTGCTGCATTAAAAGCGCGCGCGCATGCGGTTTGAAAATGGGTTTAATGTTATGAACCAGATTAAGTTCGCAGTCGATAGCCAGCAAAGACGAAATCATACCCTCGTCCATATAATCGCCGGAAGTGCGGATGCCCATGGTGATTTCATAGACTTCCCTGTTTCCGGAGAAAAATTTGATAAGTCCTTCTTCGCCCGTAAAATGAATATGATCCGCCGTCAGCATCTGGTTAAGCATAGCGCCCTCGGCGCCGCGGACTTTCGGTGCAGGCTTGGATATAGGGCTGCAAATTTTGGCGTAAACCGAAAGCGGACTGTCCGCCGCCGGGCTGTCTTCCGTTTCGTAAAGCGTTTTGACGCCGTAGTCGTTCAAGGTGGCCAGCAGCGCCTGCGAAGCATAGTTCAGATCTTTCAGCGCCTCGGGACGATCAGGAACCGAAAGCACGATATAGTGTGTGTTGCTGTAAACGCGATCCAAATTCTGCGCCCAGGTTTGCGAAACCTGTTCCAAAATCTGGTTGCCGAAATCGCCGGCATCTTCTTCCAGAGGAATACGCTCGCGCAGGGTAATGACCCGGCAGACGACCTGAAGATCCGACATGCCGTCAATCCATGACTTGCGGGCCTCATACATTGAAAAGACTTTTTCTTCGGTTACAAAAGACAGGTCAATACCTTCAACCTTGAAAACTCTTACCATGGAACCGTTGTAGCACTTAATGGTAATACCGTCCGACATAATCTTATTGAAAGGCAAAAAGTCCGAAACCCGGGATTCATTCGGCTGCGGCAGAATCAAATGACCGAATTTCGTAGCCCAGAATCCGGCAAAGGCCGCCGCGGAGATGAAGCCGATGACGGCAACCAAAACTTCTATATTTGTCAGCCCTTGCACAAAGATGCTGAAAAAGTCAAAATCACGGGGCAAATTTATCTCCCTTTACCTTATACAAATTGGTAGTCGGCTTGCGGGTCTGACCAAAAGCCTGAATCATCGTCGAAAGATGAGGCTCCTTGACGCCGAGCGACACGATAAAAACATGGACAATGACAATACTGACCAAGAAAAACAGCGGGTTCATGTTGAATACGCCAATGGCCATAAACATCAGCGGAAACTGCAAGCCGATGTTGAGCAAAACCGGCAAAAAGGGCCCCCACAAAATCTTGGGAGGATTTGCCACTGCTTTTAAGACCATTTCTTTCATAATGCCATAACCTCTGAACGGTTTGTTTTTATGATAGACGCCTGTATTTTTTATGCAACAAAAACCTGACTTTTACCACACAGCAAAAAAATGAGGCATACTTTATAAATTAAGTATACCTCGTTTTTTATGAATAATGCGTTAAAATTTAATTTATCATCCGATTAAATACTGCAAGAATTAGTCGGATAAATCCACTGTCCGCCCTTAGCCTCACATTCCTTGATCGGATCGCTCGTTCCCGGAGCATTTGCATTGGCCCAATCGGAAACCGGATTGTTCTCAAATACGGATATACAGGTTTTTTTCTCAGAACTCCAAATGGTTCCGTCAGCGCAATCTTGTTTTTCATTATCAGGATTATCCACCGGTGCCAGAGGTCCCTGTCCGCTTCCGGAACCATCGCCTTCACCCTGTTTATAGTTTTGCAACTCATCGCTGCTGGTCTGACCTCCAGCTCCGGTATTGTCCTTGGCCTCCTGAGAGGACGGATCTTCTTTGCTACCCTCAGTCGCTTTATAGCTGCCGTTACGATTTAACGTATCTTCGTATATAATTTTATATTGTTCGTTATATTTGGCCTTCAGGTGTGATTCCGTACCTTTTCCCAAATCGGTAAACGTATCAACAAACAGCCCCATATTGGCAACCAGAAACAGACCGATGGCAATATTGGAAAACCATTTCCAGCTGATTTGGTTAAAAATAGCCATCCAAGCAAAACCTACAAGACCGAAACCGGCCAGAATAAAGATCACCGGCTTCAGGTTAACCATCAGGTCTACGGCACGCTCATATACGGTCTCAAGGACATCATCCGCAGCGGCGTTTCCGGCGCCGAAACTGCAAAAAAGCACGGTCAGAAAAAATATTTTAAATAAATTGACAGACTTTATCATGGCGCCCTCCTATTGCTGGCTTTGGGCATTGGCCTCAATGCTGAAACTACTGTCATCCGCAACAAAGCGGAGAATTTCCGTCGTCAAGGCAATGACCATCAGACCGATAATAATCGCTCCCAGCCATTTCCAGTTCAGATTGCCGAAAAATCCGCCGACGGCAACACCGATGATGCCAAAACCGGCAACAACATAAACGATATTGCGGACGCCGACAAATATTTGAGAACCTTTTTGAATAAGATCCGTAAACAAGCCCTTATCCTCGGCATAGGCCGGCGCTGCAAATAAGACTGAAGAAAAGGCCGCGGCACAAACCGCCAGCAAAACAAATTTCTTTACCCTTACGCACAGCATCCGATATTCCGCCGCCGAAAGCTTTGACGCAAAAAAGGCAAAAAGGAGGGCACCGGTCATATTTAAGATTAAATTTTCCATAATGCTCCTCCTTTTCGCACTTTATCACTAAATTATTACGGTATTATTAGCTTCTGGTACCGTCATAGCTTAAATCTTTACCGAAGGTATCGGCAAGCTCGCCACCAGTACCGGCACCGGTAGAGTAGTCAACGATAGCACCGGCAGCGGCCAGAATAGCCAAACCGACGGCCAGCATTGCAAACTTTTTCCAGTCCAGCTTACCAAAAATGGCCATAAATGCCAAGGCCACCAAACCGAAACCGCCGACAACGAAAATAATGGCTTTTACCGACTTAAATACGGCAACGGCTTTACTCTGCGCCGTACCCATCAAGTCTTGAGCTTTTGCCTGAGCAAAGGCGCTGTCGACCGAACCAAGCAACACGACAAGCGTCAGGCAGCAAATGGTCCAGATATTTTTCTTCAAGAATTGCATTATCTTTCTCCTTTAATAATTTAGCAAATTTTCTATACTCTTTCAGAATAACTAATTTTTTTATGTTTTTCCAGCATTATTGCTTATAACGCAAAAGAGTTAACATATTGTTTACACTGTCATTTTTTTCCTGTAACAAAAAATTCACAGTTTAGCTTTTGTAAATCCACAATTTTTTATTTTTTTCCGATTGCGTCCGCTACGCCCGACCGCAACATATTAATTTAAAAGAATCCACAACCTGCAGGCATATTTTTATAAGCGCTTGCCAAGAGTCGCATTTTGATTTATCAAGGTTTGTGAGGGGTTTATTTATGGAAAAAGCAGGTTTAAAAACTTTTGTTTACAGCTTTGTCTTTTCTCTGTTTGCCATTTTTGGGGCAAACAGCGCTTATCTGCGCACCCTCACACCGAAAAACCCCGAAATAAAAATTTCCAACAAAAACATCACGCTTTTTCTGCGAAACGGAACATCGGCAGAGACCGGCGCAGTGCCGGCACCGGCAAAAAAAATCGTTTTGTCCGTCATTCCCGACATTCCGGAACCGGTTCGGTCAGACAGCGTTCCCGAGGCAGACCGAATTCCGCTGACAGCCGGCGAAACCACCGGCGGAAAAGGCGCCGGACAGGTTCTTGCGGCAACCAACACCATTCCCCTCCAACTGCCGGAAAACCTTGAAGCCTCAAACATTTCGGAACCGTCCGAAAACCTGAAGCCGGACGAAGAACGACACGAAAAAATCGCCGTCAACTTTGACGAGATTATCAAATCGCCGCCGCCGGTCGACGAAGCGGAACTCCGCACGGATGCCGCGACACCCGCGATTTCCGCCCCAGCCGAAACAACAGCCGCGCCTTTGTCCGCAGAAAAGAAGGAGCCGGCCGTTCATGAGCCCTCCAAACCTCTGGCCCTGGCCGCGCTGGAATACAGACAGCAGGACAGCGGTAAGGAAATCGTCCCGCAGCAGCCGAAAAAAGCCGAACCGCTTATTCCGCTGGAGAAAAACCGCGGCATTATCCGCACCGGCAAAAAAGAAATAGAAATCGCCGAAAAAGCGCCGTCTAACCAAATTGCACTGAATGCGGCCAACATCCCGATCAAAAGCATGATTGAAAGCGGTAAGAGTCCGGAGGCAGAAGAAAAAAGCAAAAATCCGCAAGACGACTGGACCAGTATGGCCGAAAAACGGGCAAAAGATAACACCTGGGCCGTCGCCAGAGGCGCCAAGCACCCTAAAAACAGCATGGTGCTGGAAAGCGAGAGCTACAAAAACGACAATAACGAAATCAAAAAAGTTCTGACGGGAGACACGCCTCCCGCAGGGAAGGAAAACAGCGTCGATCTCGCCTCCGCCACCGTAAAAAACCTTCTCATTCCGATCCCCGAGGATATTCTGAACGACGAAAACCTCACCCCTCAACTGGTATCGTCGCCCAAGGACAAATCTGCGGAAGAAGAACTCGCCGCCAAGGAAGCCCGGCAGGAAGAAGAACGGCAACGGCGGCTTGACGAAAAAAATGCAGAAGGCGCTCAAACGGCCGGAGGAGAAAAGAAATCCCTTTTAAGCAGTATTTCCTCCATTTTCTCGGGGAGCAGAGGAAACATACCGCTGATCGGGGATCAGGTTGAATCGGACGACGACCGCAAGGATAGTTTGTTTACAGCATTCCGCAGAAAAAACATGAGGACGCCCAGCAAACAAATTCTTCCGACGGAAATACGCCTTTCGTTTCAGCCTAACAGAGCCGAAATTTCGGGACAGACGCTGAAATGGATCAGAGCGTTCGCCAACAAGACCGTCGAAGAACCATCGACGGGTCTGGAAATCAGGATTGACGGAACCAGCGCTCCGTATCTGCAACAACGGCGGCTGAACCTGCTGCAGAACATTCTCGGCGGCGAAGGCGTGGACTATGCCAAGGTAAACACCGTCTTTACCTCCAGAGAGCCCAACTCTTTCATAATCAGGACAATAAGAATCAACAATGCGGCAAAGGATGAAAACAGAAATATAAACGGCAGGAGAAACAACCCTTACAAGCAATGGTAATAAGTTGTTGCTCGCGCTTGATTATTTAATTTTCAGTATGTATGATAGGTAAAAATATGACAAGATTTTGCTTAGGAACCTCAAAAATGAACAGAAAACAACGATTGTTAGCACAGACTGCCGGCATTTTGGCTCTGGCAGGATGCAGCTGCTTCCAGGACTGGGGCAGAACAGAGGAAGTTTACTATTACGCTCCGAACGTGGAAGCGGCCAACCCAACGCCGGCCGACGCAGCAGGAGCTTCCAACATTCCGACGGCAAACAATGATTTTGTCAACTATACCGAAGTGGCCGCCGACTATAAAGAATACGGCGAAAGAACCCCCAGAGACCAACTGGTTGTTCAGGGCGGCGCGGGAAGCAACGTGTCTTCTTCCATTCCGCCGACAATTGAAGAGGAAGTTGCCGATTATGAGGAGGAAATAAGCGTCAGCGAAGAGAATACGCCGCAGAACGGCGATGAAAATCTGGTTGAAGATCCGGTAGAAGACTGGCTCGCAGAAGAAGGCAAAACCCTGAAAACCTTACTGACCGAATGGAGTGACAAAGCGGGCTGGAGGCTGATCTGGAATTCCAACCGCAATTATACGCTCACTGCCGGCGCTATGTTCCGGGGACGTTTTGCCGATGTCAGCTCGGCGCTTATCCGGGCCTTTGCCCGGGCGCGGCCGGCTCCGATTGCAACTTTTTACAAAGGCAACCGCGTTTTGGTTGTAGAGACACTGGAGGATGAAAATGCATATGAATAATTATACCAAAGCGGTTTTGGGCTTTTTTGCCGCGGCTGCCATCGCCTCATGCTCCATGTCCACACATCTTGACGCCGAAATTGAACGCGAAATCGAAACGGCGACAAAACTGAAAGAAGAATCAAAAGCTCCGGGAAAGCCGATTGCTGACGATATCGTACGGGTTAAGAACGATATCTGGCTCGGAGACAAGTCTCAGGTCGAATACGAAGGAGAACCGCTTCCCAGCTATCTGGAAGGCAAAGACGGCGTAACGCTTATCAGCAACAGACCGATTACATTGTTTGAAATCGGCGACATGATTACCAAAATCACGTCCGTGGGCGTTCGTTATGCTTCTCATCTTGAAAAAGACATTCGTGACATGGCCAAGGAAAACAAGCCTGATCCGGAAACGATTAATGCGGACTGGACCGAGCCTGACAAAATGCTGGTTTCCTATAAAGGTCCCTTAAGCGGACTGCTTGACGAAATTGCCACCCGGTTCGGCATCTGGTGGAAATATGAAAAAGGACAAATCTATTTCTACAAATATGAAAACAGGACTTTCGTCCTCTACAGCCTGCCGACAAAACCCTCGCTCAGCGTTTCCATGGGCGGAAGCTCCTCGGGCGAGAGCGGAAACGCGTCGACTACACTTACCAGCCAGATTGACGTTGCTTTATGGGACAACATTGAAAAAGCCATTACATCCATGATCAGCGGCGATTCAAAGCTGACAATGGATCCGGCCAACGGAACGATTTCGGTTTTGGCAACGCCGATTGAGGTTAAACGAATTGCAAAATTCATCAACGAACAAAATGCAAGACTGTCCCGTCAGGTTGCCATCAGCGTAAAAGTCCTGCAGGTTACGGTTTCCGATTCAGACAAGTACGGTTTGGATATTGCCGCGGCATTTAACGACGGCGTAACCAGTCTGGGCGTTGCCGGCGCATCCGGTTCGACCGGCGAGACAACCAACAACCTCCTGATGAGCATAGCTCCCGGAAACTGGAAGGTTGACAGCTTTATTCAGGCGCTGTCCACCAAAAACGACACGTCTTTGGTTACCAGCGGTACGGTTACGACGCTGAACAACAAACCGGCGCCGATTCAGGTTACCAAAAAACAGAACTATATTTCCGAAATTACAAAGACAAACTCCGGCAGCAGCGACGGCAGCAGCGACTATGACATTTCAACCACGACGGAAGAAATCGAAACAGGTTTCACGCTTGACGTTCTGCCGAGGATTTTGGAACACGGACGTTTGATGATGATGTTCAACCTAACCTTATCAGACCTGATTTCACTGGAAAAAGTTTATCTGACGACCAGCGAAGGCGGCGAAGCGGATTCCGGACAATACATTCAGAACCCGATTATCGAAACCCGCGGCTTTACGCAGGAAGTGGCGCTGAAATCCGGTGAATCCCTGATTTTGAGCGGTTATGAACGCGTTGAAAGCAAAGCCGACAAAACCGGTGTCGGTTCGGCAGAAAACTCTCTGCTCGGCGGAACGGCCAGCGCGGAAAAAACCAGAAGCATGCTGGTTATCATTTTGACGCCGGTGGTTTTGGAATCTCCGCTGACACCGGAATCCAGAATGAAAACATACTAAATTTGATTTAGGAAAAAGCAATGGCGCTTGAAGATGCTAATTTGACGGATATAAATTCTGACGCGGAAGGAAAACGCACCTGGGGAACCAAAATAACGGTTGACGGCACAAGCTATGCCACCAGCCTGTTTTGGCAGCCTCTGCAAAATCAGGACGATCCGTTTACGGAAGTCGGAGAAGCATCCGAGGGCATTCTGGAAGGCGCCGACCTGTTTTGTATCAAGCCGGGCAAAGCGCCGCAGTTTGGTATCTGCGTTTCTCACGAAGGCTATAAAAGCGGCGAAAACGTCGCCGCGGTCGCATTGGCTACCGCTTTGTCCGACCGTTCGTCTTTTGTGGCAGTTTTTCAAACTGACAAAGGGTGGTGGTATACCTGCGTCAGAAACGATATTATCCTTTCTGACGGCGATATGTTGTTTTTGAACGAAGAAGACGCCAAAAACCAATTTATCTCAATGCTGGCCGTACCCGATTGGGGTCGAAAGATTGCGCCGGCGGCCTGGGGTATTGAAGAAACCGAGGACATTGAGCTGGAAAAGCTGATGCAGCGCGGACTGCACTCCAAACTGCAAAAGATTAAAGGTCTGCGCGGGGCCAAACTGCTGATGGTTATCGGCATTTCGGCCGTAGTTGTTTTCTGGCTTCTGTCTAACATCATTAACGCGTTGTTCTTTACGCCCAAAAAGCGTCCGGTGATTGTTCCGGTGCAGCCTAAGATAATCAAGCCCGTCGTAGAAAAAGCCCCGGAGGTCAAACCATGGGAGCGGCTGAACGATCCGTCCCGGATTATGAGCGAATGTATGGCAAAAATAGAACAATTGATCAAAATTATGCCGCCCGGCTGGCAGATCGGCAATCTGAACTGTACTCCGGCTGGCGTTTCAACCAGTTGGAGCCGACAAATCGGGCGGTTGTCATGGGTAAAAAAGGCTTTGGACGTGTCGGGAATCCAGTTTTCCTACCGGACGTTTTCCGATACGGGTGACAGCATTGCCGCCGGCGTATCGCTTGGCAAGATTGTCCAGATTTCATCGCCGCCGCTGAAGAGTCCGACCGAATTAAGAGAAATACTGAATGACTTTTTCCAAGGCATCAATCAAAACGTTTCGCTGAGTGACGGTTCTTATACGTCGCCGGAAAAGAATATATACCGTTTTATCGGTTTCAGATTTTCGTCAACGTACAACCCGGAAGTTTGGAGCGGTTTGTTAACAAAATTTTCAGGACTTGAGATTAAAGTTATAAATTATTCACCCAGTACAAATATCTGGACCTATGAGGGGGCTATTTATGCATTATAATATGAAAAAAATATTTGCGACAACGGCACTGGCGTTAATACTCGGCATGACCTGTTCAGGAAATGTCATGGCGCAGGCAGTCGTTCCTTTATCCGATGATGCAAAAAAAGCCGACACCAAACCCGCTGCCGATGAAATTCCCGACGAGATTTCCCTGTTCGGCGACGAAAGCGACGACATTTTAACGCCGCCGGCAGCACCCAAGGCGCCTGACAACGTCATCCCCGAAGAAAAGGCCGCCGCAGACGGGGCCAAACCCGTTCCCGCCGAAACGCCGGCGCCCGCTCTGCCGGTTTTAGACTTGCCGGCACAGCCCAAAAATGCGGAAAAGCCGCAAGCTCCGGCTATTCCGGTCATCCCGGCTCCGGCAGCAGAGCAAGCGTCTCAACCCGCGGTCCTTCCCGAACCCAAACAGCAGGTTCCGGTCTTCAGCCAGCTGGGCAGTCAGATTATCGAGGACATTGACGACGATGTTTTTGCCAAGATGTCGGATTTGGAAAAAGAAACGGCGGTTTTGAATCTGGAACTGCGCAAAGAAAAAGTCAAAAACGACATTGAAGCGTTGAAAGCGATGCGGGACAAAGCAAAAGAAGAAGAAGAAGCCCGCAAAAATGCCGAAAAGCTCAAACAAATCGCCCTTGAAAAAGAAGAAGAGCGGAAAATTCTTTTGGAACAGCAAAAACTGAAGAATCTTGAAATCGTTTATGAAAAAGAGCGTCAGGAAAAACTCCTGAAAGCATATAAAAACAAAATGCTGGAAGAAAGCCAGAAATGGATAGAACGCAATGCCGAAAATTATAAAGAGATCGCCGACTTGAAAAGCGAACGGCAGAAGCTTATTAATGATTTTAAGGGAAAGTTTGTTCAACTGACCAAAATGGCCGACGAAGCAACAAACGAGGCAATCCGGGTACGGGATAATTATGCCAAGACGATATCCGATCTGCAAACTCAGATATCTATTCTTAACGCCCGTTTGGAAGCCAGTGAAAAAACCAATCCGTTTGCGGAAAACAGCGCCGAGCAGACTGCCGTTGCCGAAGAAGAGGCCGTAAAGCTCAGCGATTTGTATGCCGTTATGGAAATTCGTGGCAAAGGAAATAATTTGAGCGCAAAACTGATTAACGAAAGCGGCGTACCGTTCTTTGTCAAGGTCGGCACCGCTCTGCAAAGCGGACACGTTATTGATGAAATATCTTCAACTTATGTCCGCGCAGACAAAGAAGGAGCCAAAGATTATCTTTACTTCTCGGCCGGCGGCATTCTTGACCAGGAACCGGTGACCAATGAGGAACTGAAAGTAAAAGTTTCCGATCCCGAACAACCCCCTGCTCCGAGCGGTATTGTTTCAAACCAAGGAATTCCCGGAATTGCTAGAGAAATGACCGTCAGATAGTCATGGCAGACGAAATGGAAAATGAACCGGAAGAGAAAGAAGTCAAGGACAACCAGGAAAAACCGGCCGACGGAGCCCCCAGCGCAGCGGGTTCAACCGGTCCCGTCGCGGCTCCGATTACCCAGTCTTTAGGCAAGCTGGAACTCTATTTTGCCAACGGACGAAAATTGCTTACCGTTCCTGGCGGCGCTCTCAGCATTAACGACGATACCCGGCGACTGCTGGCTTTGTTTTCCGACGGCAGTTTTTTGGTGGCCGAATCCCATAAATTTGACGGCCGCGTTTTAAGTTTTGAGGTCTTGGCGCGCAGGAAACGGATTAATATTTTAAAGCCGGTCTATTTGTCTCAAAACGAGCTTAACGCCATTTACAACTATGCCGAAAGAAACGTTGCCGACGCCGATGCCGACGAAGATCTTGACGCATTGCAAATGCAGAAAGACTTCGTAAACGTTATTGCCCGGGCCGCGGAAAAAAAGGTGTCCGATATTCACGTCGTGGTGGCTGACAGCACGCAGATTATGTTTCGCGTTAACGGTATGATGTCCATTGAAATGGAATACAACAAAGACTGGGGCGAATCTTTTGTTCGCGCGGCTTTTGCGTCGGCGGACATTTCGGACTCCAACTATGCGCAGAACGAGTTTCAGGGCGCACAAAAGCTGGGGTCGACCCCTCTGCGCGGGTCTAAAGGCAAGCTGATGCTGCCGCACAACGTTTTGGCCATCCGCCTGCAATTTAATCCGATTGCATTCGGTTCGCAATATCTGGTTATGCGTCTGCTGTATGCCGATGACAACCCTAACGGCAGCGGTGATTTGGCATCGTTGGGACTGGGAGAATATGAGGAAAAACTGTTTTACCGACTGAGGGCTGTTCCGACCGGCGTCAGCATCGTTTCCGGTCCGACCGGTTCCGGAAAGTCAACCACCCTGCAAAGAAACATGATTAAACTGTTGCAGGAAAAGAACTACGAAATCAATCTGATTACGGTGGAAGATCCGCCGGAATATCCTATTCCCGGCGCCAGACAGATGCCGGTGACAAACGCTAATACCGAAGAAGAAAAAGACGAACAATTCACCAAAGCGTTGTCGGCAGCGTTGCGTTCCGACCCCGACGTCATGATGGTCGGCGAAATCCGGTCACTCTCGGCAGCGCAGCTGACTTTTAAGGGCGCTTTGTCCGGGCACGGTATGTGGACCACGCTGCACGCCAACTCGGCGCCGGCAATTATTCCCCGTCTGCGCGATATGGGCGTGGAGACGTTTAAGCTCGGCGACCCCGAACTGGTTAAGGGATTAATCGGACAACGTCTGTTCCGAAAGCTCTGCCCGCACTGTCGCAAATCGGTCAAGGAGATGCTTGACGAACCTGCCGTTCAGCGACTGAAAGTGGCGTTGGGCGATTTTGGCATTGAAAACACCTATGTTCGCGGTCCGGGATGCAAGTTCTGCGGCGGATCCGGAATTAAAGGACGTATGAGCGTGCCGGAGATTATTTTGCCGGACGCTATGTTTTTGGAACTGATTATTAAAGGCGAAACCCGCAAAGCCATTGACTACTGGACCAGTGATCTGGGCGGCAGAACAATGAAAGACGCGGCTATTGAAAGAATGCTGAAAGGTTATATTGATCTTGACGAAGTGGAACGTTGGTGCGGATTGATGGACCAACGCCCGGTTTATTAGAAATTAGGAGAAGGTTATGGCAGGCGAGCAGGAAAAAAGAAGCGCTTCCAATTCAATGCAAAAAGCCATGCGCAAACTCAACACGGTTGAGGAATATTATGCCAAGCTTATTTGTAATTTTTCCAATGAAGCACGGTTGAAATTGTATCGGAAAATCGCATCGTTAATGAGAAACCGTTTCTCGCTGATGAGCGCTCTGGACATGCTCCACGACAGTGCCAGCGACGGCGGCAAAAGTCCGGGTGAACCGATGGCCATTGCCATTGCCTGCTGGGGTCGGGCACTCAACAACGGTTTGACGTTTTCCGACGCTCTGAAAGGCTGGGCGCCGGACCGCGAACGACTGATGCTCTCGGTGGGCGACGTTTCCGACCTGGAAGGCGCGCTGCTTAATCTTATCCGCGTTACCGAAGGTTCAACCAAAATGATCCGGCCGATTATCGGCGCAATCGCTTACCCGACCTTTTTGTTTTTGATGGCGGTTTTGATTATTTATGGTATCGGCGTATATATGGTGCCGCCGATGCTGGATGCGGCTCCCGGCGTCCGCTGGAGAGGTTTGGCCAAGGATCTGGTCGACGTTTCGGCCTGGATTCAGGAATATTGGCTGGTTGCATTTTCAGCATTGCCGGTAACAATGCTGATTATCTACCTGACAATCGGTATTTGGACCGGACCGATCCGCGCCATTGTTGACAATATGCCGCCTTATTCGCTTTATAAAGTTTTCGTCGGCATCAGCTGGCTGCTGGCTTTGTCCGCACTGGTTAAAGGCGGTACGCCGGTATCAACGGCAATGCGGGCCCTACGGCGTGACGCAACCCGGTATCTGAAAGAAAGAATCGACAAGACGCTGGTCTTCATCAACAACGGTGACAACCTTGGTATTGCCCTGAAAAAAACCGGACTTAATTTTCCCGATAAGGAAGTTATCTCCGACCTGAAAATTTATTCCGAATTGGATAACTTTGAAGAAGCTTTGGAATCGCTGGCCAACCAATGGCTTGAAGAATCCGTTTATCTGATTGAGCAAAAGGCGTCCTTGCTGAACATGGCGGCAATTTTGAGCGTCGGCGGCGTTATCGCCTGGGCCGTTATGGGCACCTTTGAAATGCAAGACCAAATTACCAGCAGTATGGGACAAGGCTGATGGAAAAGGCAAAAATAATTTTTAATAAAGCAATAAAAATTTTTCATTCACCGGAAAGAATCGGCATTGCCGCGGCCGGAGCCGTTGTCATAATTGCCGCGGCAGTCTGGTTTGGATTCAAAAGTTCGGAGCCGGACGCAAAAGTGGTTGCGGCAGCAAGACAAATCAGCCTGTTGACAGATAATGTACGAAAATTTTACCGTAATCGTCCCGATGCTTGGGGACTAAATACGCAATCTGTTTTGAAAAATGCAATTGCTCCCCAGGAAATGGTTCAAAACGGCAAACTGGTTAATGCTCTGGGAAAAGAAACCATTGTCGGCGCAGACGCCGACGGTATGACGGTTATGCCCGGCGGCAGAAACTTTGTCATTGCCTTCAGGGACCTGACTTATGAAGAATGCGTTGAACTTGCGGCATTGGCTCCCGACGAGAAAACGGCATTAAGCCTAACCTCGGAAACCATTGCCAATGCAACGGAAACAATGTTTGTCTGGGGCGGAGAACATCCGCTTCCGATAACAAGAAAAGCGGCGGAAGAATTCTGCAAACAACAGAACTCTCTCATTTGGAACATATTACTTTAATTTCGCTTTACAGAATAAAGTTATATGTTTCAAAGCGTAATTATGACTAAAGATAGGCTTATTTATCTTTTATTAATAAGTTATAGTTAAGATGTGAGAAGAAAAAACTTTGAAGTGTGTTTTAGGAGAAAAGAGATGAAAAGTTTATTCAAAAATGAGCAGAGCGGACGTTCCATGGTGGAAATGCTCGGCGTGCTCGCGATTATCGGCGTATTGTCGGTCGGCGGTATCTCGGGTTATTCAAAAGCGATGGCTAAATTCAAACTGACCAAGGCGCAAGACCAGTTGTCCATGATGATTATGAACATCAGAACCGCATTTGCGACCTCCCCTGGTTATCCGGGTTTAACAACAAAAAATGCTATTGATTACAAGCTGGTATCTCAGGAAATGGTCGTTGCCGGAAGTACTTCGTTGATTAACGCATTTGGCGGCGATACGATTGTTGAAGCAATTAACGGAGCGGATGGTACTCCTAACGGTGCATTCCAGATTGTATTCTCCGGTCTCGGTAAAGATGTCTGCGTCAGCTTGGCTACCTCTGATTGGGGTACTGACGGCTTAATTGGTATCGGCGTTGCCTCTACCAAAATCAGTAAAATTACAGGTACGCCGTCCGCTGCAGTTTCATTTGCAGGTGGCGGCAGTTTGAACGGGCCTAAGGCTCTGCCGTTGTCTATTTCTGACGTTCGTAAGTCCAATGCCTGCGGTTCGGATAACACCAACTCGATTACCTGGGTTTATAACTAAAGTCATAAGAGGCAGAATTTTCTATAAAAAGGTGTGTTTTGACACACCTTTTTATTTTACCCGAAATAAATCTATGTTATAATTAGGATGATATTATTTAATTAAGAGGGGTCAAAAATGAACAGAAACGAACAATCCGGAAG
This sequence comes from uncultured Alphaproteobacteria bacterium, assembly GCA_944390895.1. Lineage (GTDB taxonomy): Bacteria > Pseudomonadota > Alphaproteobacteria > RF32 > CAG-239 > CAJLXD01. The sequence continues at coordinate 40,632 of CALXRQ010000002.1, read as the reverse complement.
ATCAATGGTTGAAATTCTCGGCGTTTTGGCCATTGTCGGCGTGCTTTCCGTCGGCGGTATTGCCGGTTATTCAAAAGCGATGGCTAAATTTAAGCTGACAAAGGCACAAGACCAACTGCAGATGATGGTGATGAATATCCGCACGGCTTACGTCACTTCCCCGGGATTTCCGGATCTTAATACCGCGCATGTAATTGAATATAAACTGGCCTCCTCTGAAATGATGGTTGATTCAAAAAATCTGCTGAACGCCTTTGGCGGAAAGGTTTATGTTGAGGCAACCGAAAATCTGGAAAGGAACTCCGACGGTGCGTTTGCTATTCTTTATGCCGGTCTGGGACGGGATTCTTGCGTCAGTCTGGCTACTTCCGACTGGGGAACCGACGGATTAATCGGCATTTATGTTTCTTCGACAACTGATCCGATTAACAAGATTGAAAATCCTAACGCATTGTCCAAAGAACAACTCAAACAACCTTCAGAACTTCCCATTTCGCTGGCAACGGCACGAGAAAAATGCAGTTCGGACAATAATAACCTTATAACCTGGTATTATCTGTAAGATAAAAAAAGCACCGTAATCGGTGCTTTTTTTATGTCGTTCCGGTACTTGTTTTTTATTACTGTCACTCTGGGCAAATTCTCTACTTCTGTCACTCCGGACTTGATCTGGAGTCCAGGTGGAATAAAGAATCCATATCAGACCTGGATGCCGGATCAGGTCCGGCATGACAAAGTAAAAAGACAAGGCCGGAATACAAGAAAGATTTGTTGCTTCACTTCGTTCTGGATGACAACAAAGACGTCTAAAACAGACTATGTATGGTTTTTATCATATCCGCCATTTCCATTTTTTGCGGCAAAGAGTTCACTTTTTGCGACTTGGAATAAACCAGCAGCGGAATATTCCGGTAGCCGAATTCTTCAACGCCGTGATCTCCGTAAATGACAAACAGCGAATCGTCCGGACTGTTTTCAACCAGCCAACGCAATGACTGATCGACAAAGTTTACGGCATTGTAATAGTCATATTTCCGCTCCGGCGTTTTTGCAAACAGCGGGTGCGGATTATTTTTGACTTTATATTCGCTATGAGAACTGAGCGTAATGATAAAATTAAAAAGCTTATCATCCGAATGTTTTCGATTTTGTTTCAATACGAAGTCAAACAGATCCCTGTCCGATATTCCCCAAAAATCGTCGGGATACTTGCCTTTCATATCCTCGTAGAAATATACATCTTCATATTGCTGAGCTTTGATATGAGGACCGCGGTTGAAAAAATCAGATTTAAAATTATGGTAGAACGCCGTATGATATTCTTTCGCTTTTGCTTTTTGCGACAGAGATTCCATACGCGGCCAAACTTCCTGCGGCTTGAACATATGATAGATGATGGTAAACTCTTTTTCGGTAAAACCGCCGCTGTTCACAAAAAAATCCGTATTGGCAGAGGCGCCGTGAACCTTTTGATTGACCTCGGCAAGCGTTCCTCTGGCGGCAAGACCGTTTAAAAACGGCGTCAATTCCCGTCCATCAACTTTTTTATTGATGACGTTATATGTCAGGCTCTCGGTTTGAATGACATAAATATGCCGGCTTTCGGGGAAGCTGTATTCTATTTGCGGTTCACTTTCAGACAATTCAACAATCTCATCTAAAATTTCGCCGCTGCGTTTGCTTATTACCGCCTCATAAAGCCAGCAGGAGCGATAGCCAAAATTGCGGCAGGCATCGTTAAAATAACTCTGAGAAAAAAACAATATGGATACCGAGGCAAAGCTCGCATATATCAGCAAAGCCAGCGGAATAAGAAAAATCCAGAAAAAACGGCGATATTCTCTCAATATCGGACAGCAGCGGTTATAAAGCCAAAAATTGCCAAGACCGACAAGCAAAACGATCAAACTTTTATAATTTAAAACCGCTCCCGGAACCTTGCTTAAAAATTCCGCTCCTTCGCGATGCTGAAACCAGATAATCGACAAAGACAGCGGCGGAACAAAATAGTTGTGATACAGCAGCAGTCCTGAGGTCAGAACAATCTGAAAAGCCAGAGCCAGCCAGACCAAAATCCGGGGAAGAAAAAACAATATGCCCCAGAAACACATTCCGAAGATTAAAATAAAAAATCCGGCGGACATTATGTCCAAATCTGGAAAATACAATTTATTGGCTACAACGCCTTCCACACCCATCAAAAGTGCCAAAAGCAATATAAAAATGAACTTTTTATTATCTTTCATACTCTCTGCCGGCCTTTATTTAACAATTTATTTACTGAACTATATGACAATTGAAAAAGATTGTACAGTTTATTTACAGAAAGTGTGATTATATGGTTAAACTAAACAGTATCCGGTTTTCTGACATCTACATTACGCCGGATAAGACCTGCTTTATTCCCGACGGCGTGACCCAGAACGGTCTGGCCATTATCAAACCCGAAGATTTTGACATTTTTTATAATTTGATTGAGGAATCCTGGGACGGAGAAAATCCCAGCTATTCAGTGTTGTATGAAAACATATTTTACCGTGTCGAACGCACCGTGGCTATTTACGGCGTTCAATACTGCGCCCGAAAAATGCCCGAGAAAGTGCCGCCGCTGGCTGCTCTCAACTTTCCGCGCGAGTTGTGCCGGCATTTGCTTTCGCTCAGTTCGGCCAGCGGTCTGATTTTATGGTCAGGACCGACCGGCGCCGGAAAAACGACTTCCATCTCCGGGCTGCTCAAAGAATATCTGACCATGGAAGGCGGTTTTGCCTATACTATTGAAGACCCGACCGAAATGCCTTTGGACGGCATTTACAAATCAATGAAAGGCGGCTTGGGACTTTGTAAACAAACCCAGCCGGTTAACGGCGACTGGGGCGCTTCGCTGAAGTCTGCCCTGCGTTCAAAACCACGCTTCATTTTCGTCGGCGAAATCCGCACGCCGGATACAGCCAGCGAGGTTTTGCGCGCCGCAACTTCAGGCCACCTGGTTTTATCAACCATTCACGCCAACAACATTGCCGACGCCATCAACTCGGTGGTTAAATACGCCTCTTCCACCACCATGAGCGAAGAGTTGGCTTATGACCTGTTTTCACGCGGCATTCTCGGCGTAATGCACCAGACGCTGATCGGCGTTCATGACAAGAGGCCGGCGGTCAATTATCTGTTTGCCAATCCGGATACGACCAAGGGCGACCAAGTCCGCGGCATTATCAAAGGCGGCAATCTCAATCTCGGAACATCCATTGAAACGCAGATGACCAGAATGCGCAAAGGAATGAACCTGTTTCCCGACTTGTCTTAAAAAAAGCCGCTTAAAAGCGGCTTTTTTTAATCCCAGGGGAAAACGATCCATTCGTCCGGCATTTCTTTTTCATAGATATCAACAACCGGCGCTCCGGCTGATTTGGCATAAACCGTTACATATTTGGCCTGCGGATAAATGGCCCGCAAAATGCGGAACGTACGGCCGCTGTCCGACAAATCGTCGACAATCAGCGTCTTTTCGTTTACGGTGCCGGGATGACCGGAAATCTCAATATCTTCGTCGGCGCGGCGGTCATAGTTATTGTCATAGCTGGCAATATTGATTGACTGCGTATTGCGGATATTCAGCTCATAGGCAATTATGCCGGCCGGCAGCAGACCGCCGCGGCTGATGGCGACAATCTTGTCATATTCGCCGGAAGCTTTGATCTTTTGGCACAGGTTTTTGGTATGTTGATGAAATTCATCCCATTTAATATAAATCTTATCAGTCATAGGCAGTTTTATCCGTGTTGGGCTTTCAATTTGTAAATATATTCAATAACGTCATCGTCATCCCAGTCTGCACTGCCGCGAATCCGGCCGATTTCCTCACCGCTTTTGTTGATGAGAACCGTATGCGGAGAGGTGAAAACACCGAGATCTTCCGCCAGCTTTCCGTCTTTGTCGGTATAAAACTCAACATCGGGAGCCTTGAACTTTTCAAGAAAACGACGCTGTTCGCCGGCATCGGTCCATTCTTCTTCCGGAGAAAGGAGAAGCAGGCGAATGCCGTTGCCTTTGGTCTTTTGCGCAAATCCGTTGAGGCTTTCAAGCTCCTTGACACAGGGCGTACAATGACGGGACCATAAATTGAGCAAAACAAAATCACCCTTAAAATCAGCTATTTTTACCTTGTGTCCGGCCTCATTATAAATGGCGCGGTCGGGCATCGGACGCGGGTAGTCAAAGATATTTACGGCATCTTTCGCAGACGCATCGAAACAGAACAAAAAAACCAATAGAATCCATTTTGCATATTTTTTGACTATCATCTATTAATAACTTCTTTTTTTGGTTTTGATTAAACTCTGATTAAGAGTATATAGGTATTATACCTAAATAAACAATGAAAAAAGGCCTTACGATGAAAAAAATAATGCGATATATGCTGGCAGCCGTTGTAATTTCGACAATTTTTGCCGTTACGGCCTGCGGAAAAGTTTCCGGCGCGGTTCCGATCGAAGGCAGCGGCTATCCGCATACCTACCCACGCCGATAAGACATTTGAGGAGCATAACATGGTTTCTGCCGACGACAATTTTATTGATGAAATGATTCCCTATGTGGAATTTGCCGATAACGCCAACGAACGGACTCCCTGCGTGCTGGTTTTGGACTGTTCAGGCTCGATGCGCGGCGAACCGATTAAACAGCTCAATGCCGGCCTGAAGGCTCTGGAAAAGGAACTCAAAGAAGACATCGACGCCAGTTCGAGAGTGCAGCTCCTGATTATCAAAGCTTTCGGCAAAGACGAAGCTCTGGTTTCTTCCGACTGGATTGACGCCATGAACTTTACGGCTCCGACCATGGAAGCCGGCGGCCTGACTCCGCTCGGCAAAGCCATGGAGCTGGCATTGCAAAAGATTGAAGAACAAAAATGCCTGTATGACAGCTGCGGCATTACGTCAAAACGGCCGTGGATTTTTCTTATCAGCGACGGAGAACCGACCGATTACGATTGGGAAATCATTGCCGAAAAATGCCGCTATGCCCAGCAGAACAAAAAGGTGGTCGTCCATGCCGTCGGTACGCAGGGCGCCAACCTTGAAAAACTGGCCAAATTTTCAATCATGTCGCCCAAACGTCTGACCGGACTGAAATTTACCGAATTTTTCCTCTGGCTCAGCCGCAGTGTTTCCTGCATATCCAAAGCGGCGCCGAATGTTCCGGATTTATTAGAAGACACTGGCGACTGGGATGAAGACAAATAAAGTCAAAGTAATTGCCTCAAGCATCCGCGGGCCTCTGCACATAAACAAGGGCCTGCCTTGTCAGGACTGCTTCCGCTATTCCCGCGGCGGAAAAAATTTTGTCGCGGTGGTTTCCGACGGTGCAGGTTCGGCAAAATTCGGCAGAAACGGCGCAAAAATCGTTTGCGAAACGCTGATTGACCTGCTGAAAAACGCTCCGTTTGCCGACGCTAAAAAATATGTTCGGAAAGCCATAGGCATTGCACGGGAAAAACTGGAAAGACACCGCTTCAACAAAACCAAAGACGAAAAGGGAATTATGGACTTTTCGGCAACCGTGGTCGGCGTCATCTGCAATAAGAATCAGGGCCTGTTTTTCCATATCGGCGACGGCGCGGCACTGGCTTTCCGGGACGGGGAATATGAAAGATTTACCGCATCTCCTCCCGAAAACGGCAATTTTTCATGCGAAACCTATTTTTATACCCAGCCTGACTGGGAAAGAAATCTGCGCTTTACGGCTTTTGAAAACGCCGATACCGTTTTTCTGATGAGCGACGGGCTGACCAATTTTTCCTTTGCGCAGGATTACCAAAGCATTGAAAAAGGATTTATTCTGCCGATTAACAAGTTTTTGAAAGAAACCGGCAGCAAGCCCAAGGCTGAAAGAGCCTTGGCCAATACGCTGAACAACGCGGAAGCCAGAAGGCTGAATTCTGATGACAAGACTCTTTTATGGGCGAGGCTATAATCATGGAAAACAGCAACGAATCCGTTGAATATAACGCCATTTACGGCGACGGGCATTTCGAAAAGATCAAACTCGGCGAACTCATTAACAAAGGCGGTGCGGCCGGCAAAATTTATCTTAACGCCAACAATCCCAATATGGTGGCCAAGATTTTTCATAATCGCGGCAAAAGCTCCACCAACCGACAGAAGCTGGAGGCAATGCTCTTAAACCGGCCGCATTTTCCGACCGCAGTCAAAGACGGCGTAAACTATGTGCAGATTGCCTGGCCCGAAGCGATGCTGGAGGACGAAAACGGCTTCTGCGTCGGCTATCTGATGCCGCTGATTAAGATGAGTGAAGCGGTTTCGCTCGACCATCTGATGCAAAAAGCCATCCGCAAAAAACTGAAGCTGCCGGAAAGTTATGCCTACAGGATATTTGCCGCCTACAATCTGGCGTCAATGGTAACGGCACTGCATAAATGCGGACATTATATCGTCGATATGAAACCGTCCAACGTTTCGGTTTACAAAAACAATATGATGGTGGCGATGGTCGACTGCGACGGCTTTTCCATTAAAGGCGAAAAAAACCGTTATCCGGCCGAATTTGTCAGCGAGGAATATATTTATCCCGAGGGAATGGAGCAATCCTGCGACGAAATGGGCGAGGAACAGGACAAGTTTGCTCTGGCCGTAATCATCTTCAAACTTCTGAATAACGGTATTCATCCGTTTTCGGGCGTTCCGCGCAAAAACGATGCGGAAATGCTGACCATTCAGAACCGGATTGAGCAATATCACTATGCCTACGGCCTGTGGCCGGACACATATCAGGCGCCGCACCCTTACTCGATTCACGAATATTTTGACAAAGCCACGCTGGAATTGTTTGAACGGGCTTTTACCAAAGGCGGAGAACGCCCCAGCGCCTATGAATGGCAGGAGCACTTGTGGAAGCTGATGCATCATCTGAAAACCTGCAAAAAAGACGCCAATCACGTTTATTTTACCTCCAAAGGCTGCGGCCTCTGCATGGTGGAAGAAAAATTTCATCATGACATGAGCGATCTGCGCAAACAAAAAACGACGCCGGAGACGGTCCGAGGACTGGAAGTAGAATCTCTGAAAGCGGAAAACCTGGAGAAAAACAAAAAAGAAAAACTGGCGTTTGACAACAAAATGCAGCTGATTTCCGGCGCGGCACTGGTTATTTACATGTTGTTCTTCGCCTTTTTATATAAGCTGCTGCTGCCGGCGGCCGATCAGATTCTGCAAATGGGAATCGGTCTGCAGGCAATTGTCGTTACGCTGACTATGCTCGGCATCAACAGTCTGTTTAAAAAATATTACGAACTGCTGCCGATTTTAAAGAATCGGACCATTACCCAGATGCTGCAGGTTTATGCTCTCATTTGTATTATCATAGCACTTGTTTCCATTAACGATATTCCAAAAAATCTGTTGGATTTAGCCGTCGATTAAAAAAATGCCATAATTTTTTTTCGCATATAGTTGATTTTTGACTCTACAAAAAATATTATTATGGTATTGTAGCACAGTTAAAAATATAAATTAGAGGATAAAACTTTGAAGACACTAAATCCCATAATGATTTCCGGCAAGGAAGTCCTGCCTCTGGTAGAAGGCGGCAAAGGCATCAACGGTTCTGACGGCAGAAGCAGCGGCGCCTGGGCACATGAAAACTGCGTCGGTACTTTTTCCGGCGTCAGTCCCGACTACTATGACGGTTTCGGAAACGTTATTTTGGAAAAATATTTTAAGAAAAGCCGCAAAGAGCGCCATGACGAAATGATTGAACAATCCATCAAAGGCGGTATTGCTCAGGCACAGATTGCGCACGAAGTTTCCGGCGGAAACGGACGCATTCACATGAATATGCTGTGGGAACTCGGCGGTTCCGAACAGATTTTGACCGGTGTTCTGGAAAAAGCCAAAGGCCTGATTCACGGCGTTACCTGCGGAGCCGGTCTGCCTTATAAACTGGGTGAAATTGCTTCCCGCTTCGGCGTTTATTATTACCCAATCGTCTCTTCGGCGCGTGCTTTTCAGGTTTTGTGGAAAAGAGCCTATGCCAATTTCAAAGAGTTTTTGGGCGGCGTGGTTTATGAAGATCCGTGGCTGGCCGGCGGGCATAACGGCCTTTCCAACGCCGAAGATCCAACCAAACCGCAGTCTCCGTATGAGCGTCTGGTTGAGCTGCGCAAGGTTATGAACAATCTGGGGCTCAGCAATCTGCCGATTATCATGGCCGGCGGCATCTGGTCGCTGAAAGACTGGGAAGACTACATCGACAACCCAGACATCGGCAAAATCGCGTTTCAGTTCGGCACCCGACCGATGATCACCAAAGAAAGCCCCATCAGCGAAGCCTGGAAAAAGGTGATGATGCAAGTGAAAAAAGGCGACGTTATTTTACAAAAATTCAGTCCGACCGGCTTTTTCTCTTCGGCAATAAAAAACACGTTCCTTGAAAAACTGATTGAGCGTAAAAACGGCGAAATCGCTTATTCGGCGGAACAGAATCCCGAATTTTGCTTCCCGTTGAAAATCAGCGAAAACAAGACCTATTACATTCGCGCCGAAGACGTTGAAAAAGCCAACCGTCAAAAACAGGCGGGACTGACCGAAATAAAGGAAACCCCGGACAACACCGTGGTCTTTATGACGCCGGAAGACTGGAAACAGATGAAAGAAGATCGCGCCAACTGCGTAGGTTGCCTGTCACAGTGCCAGTTTTCAACATGGTCACAGGCACACGGCACGACCGGAAAAATTCCGGATCCGCGTTCCTACTGCATTCACAAGACGCTTTATGAGGTCAGCCACAACGGCAGCATTAAAGACAATCTTCTGTTTGCCGGACATCAGGTTTACCGTTTTGCAACGGATCCGTTGTATCGTAACGGCATTCCTTCAGTAAAAGAACTGATTGAAAAAATCAAATCAGGAGAATAGCTCCGATAAAAAAGCCCTGAATTATCAGGGCTTTTTTTAATCAATTACTTCATTCGGATAAACGCCGAAAAGGTTGCTTTTGGGAATCCAGCCTTCGACACTTGCAAACTGAACCCGGCAAAAAGCATTGTCGGCCGGACATTTTATTACCTCGCCGACAACCTCGTCTTCAACTTTGGCAATGATCCGGGACTTATAGTCGGCTTTATTGTAAATGTTGTTTTCTCCGGGCGTAATGACCTTAACAAAACGCTTGCCGGCAAGCATGGACTTATGCACCCAGGATTCCGACCCCTGCCAGTCTTTTATTTTGCGCCACAGTTCAAATTCGGCCCGGATTTCAACCGGAGCGTTTTTCTGCATATAAACCCATTCTATCGGGTAACGGGCGCCGGGACCGGAACGGGCATTGATATAATTTGAGCGCAGAGACGCAAAACGCGGTAGCGCCAAACCGCTTTCGCCGTCATCGGGGAGGGTTTGCGCCTGAGCGGACGTCATCGCCAGCATCAGACCGAAAATTGCCGTAAAAACCGCCTTCATTTGATCCTCTTTTAATTATTTATTATTTTATTTGAGATAATTATAACTACATATATTAAACAAAACGTAAAAAATTGAGAGAGGAATGAAAATAATGAACGTTATCGAGCTGGCTCAGACGCTGATGAAATTTCGCACCGAAACCGGAAACGCAGAAGAAATCCGCAAATGTCTGGAATATATTACGAATCTGTTCAGGGATACCGGCGCCAAGGGCGGCATTTTCGAATACCAGGGCGTCTCTCCGGTATTGTTCCTGCACAACGGCGAAAGCAGCGAATATGACGTCTTGTGTCTGGGACATTTGGATGTGGTTCCGGCTGCTGACGAAATGTTCACCCCGTATATCCGGGACGGAAAACTTTTCGGCCGTGGCTCTCTTGACATGAAGTCTTTTGCCGCCGTTGCCCTTAACTCGCTGGAACACGTACTGAAAAACAAGCTGCCGATAAAGTTCGGCGTCATTCTTTCAACCGACGAAGAAAAAGGTTCCAAAAGCACGCATGCCTTTATGGAAGCGCATCCTGACCTGCGGGCGAAAATCGTTTTGGACAACGATGTCGGCGGCGATATTTTGAAAATCATTACCAAATGCAAAAACCCGGTCTTTGTCAAAATATCGGCCCAAGGCGAGGCTGCGCACGGTTCAACGCCGTGGGACGGCGTGGATGCCAATGAGCTCTTGATGCAGACCCTGTCCAACATCCGCAAAATATATCCTTATTATTCCAAAGGCGGTGTTCAGCCCCAGGATCAGTGGATTGACACGGTTCACGTTGCCATTATGAAAGGCGGCGAAGTTTCCAACATTATTGCCGGTGAGGCCGAGGCGGTTCTCGACTTTCGCCTGACGGAAAATTCCAGCGTGGAAAACCTTAAGAAAAATCTGGACCGTTGCATGGTTCCCGGTGTCAGCTACAAAATTTCCTCGGAAAGCACGCCGGTGGTTATGGACGAAAGTAATCCCCATATCTTGGACTACAAACGTTTTGCCGAACAAATTCTCGGACAGAAAATCGAGTTTGAACATATCGGCGGCGCAACGGATTCCCGCGCATTTGCCGTCCGCGGTTCAACCGTCATTATGCATTCCGGCAGCGGTGAAGGCATGCACGCGCCGGGCGAATATGTTGAGGTTGACAGTGTGGAAAAAATCGCCGACATTCAGATCCGCTTTTTAGACAAGCTGGCCGGAAAACAATCCTAACGTGACAAAAGCCGCCGAAATGTTTCGGCGGCTTTTGTTTTTACAGAGATTTGCCCGTTCAGAGAAGCGGTTCGTGTTTTTTGGTTTCCGGCGGCAGAACATATTGCCGGTTCCGATGCGAAACAACGGCAGACGTTTCGCCGAAATTATACATACACAGAATGTTATTCTCACCGGTTTCGTCCGAACGAATAAACGATATGACATCCGGGCAGCCGGGAACATCGAGAAAAGTGATGTCTCCGAGACGGGAAAATATGCTTTTCCGACGGTTCTTAATTGCCTCCCGCACTTGATTAAGCGTTGAATAAGGATCTTTCTCCTGTGCTTCAATGCAAAACGAGATCTGTCGTTCATCCGGATGAAGAGCCATATTGCCATGGGAAGCCGCATTTACACAAAAGCCGGTGCGCGCACCGGCCCAAGGATTGTTCGCAATCGACCAGACATCGCGCGGATCACGGGCGGGATTTTTGCAGGCTTGCAAATCCAGCGGATTGGGCATTCCCAATTCATCACCCTGAAAAATACAGACACTGCCAGGCAAAGTCAGCAGCAAATCCATCAGCATGGCGCTTTTGGCCGCGGAAAAATCATTTCCCCACAAGCGGGTAACCGCACGCTCCATATCATGGTTGCTAAACGCCCAGTTGAGCTTTTTGCCCTGCGGCGAAACTTGCAGCGCTTTTGTCACGCGGCACCGAAAATCTTCCAGTGTTCCGCGCAGCGAACCGATATAAAACGAATCGCAGACGCTTTCCCTCACCGTTTGCACGCCTTTGTCATTGCCGCGTTTTCCTTTGTCAAAAACATATTCCGCCAGCAACGTCTTGGCCGGGGCATAAGAACCCGCCAAAGCTTTCAGCGCGTCAAGAAATTCGGCGCCGATACGGTTATTGATGTCATAGACGCGTATCTGTTCGCCGGTTTCATCCAGAGGATTGTTGCGAAACAGTTCATCGTAACCGTAGTGCGTCGTTGCATCAAGACGAAAACCGTCAGCCCCCAAATCAAACCAATATTCGGAAATTTTCAGCAGTTCCCGACGGACTTCGGGGTTGTTAATGTTCAGGTTGGGCATGGTATAATCAAAACTGTGCAGATAAAACTGCCTGCGTTCTTCATTCCAGGTCCAGGCACTTTCGCCGGCAACATCCCATTTGGACGGCCAGTTGTTCGGCGCGACCGGTTTTCCTTCACCATCAAAACCAACGGCATCATGCCAGACAAAATAGTCGGCATAAGGCCCGCTTTTTTTAATGCTCTGCCGAAACCACGGATGATTGGCGGAACAGTGATTATACACCTGATCTATGAACACCTTAACGCCGCGGTCATGATAAGCCGCGCACAGCTCTCTGAAATCATCCAAAGTGCCAAACATCGGATCAATCCGGTAATAGTCGGTGATATCATAACCGAAACCATTACGATCCCAGCGGAAAAACGGCGCAATCCATACGGCATCCACACCCAGCGAGGCGACATAGTCCGCCATGGCCGTAATGCCTTTCAAATTGCCGTAACACCCGGGATAAGGATCACTCTTGCTACCCGGCGCATAATTAAACGTCAACGGATAAATCTCATAAATAACTTCGTTGTACATAAAAATAAAAGTTAAAATTATACAATCAGAAAATAGTCTCTAAACGTTGCAAAAATTAGCACAAGTTTAAAATTTGGCAATAAAAAAGGTATTTTTCGCCATTGCCGCGGTATGATTAATGCCCGGCGGCGCAAATAGAGCTTGAACTTTCGGCAAAATAAAATTATAAGAAAACTGTTGCGCCGGCGTAGCTCATCAGGATAGAGCAACAGTTTCCTAAACTGTGGGCAGTGGGTTCGAGTCCCGCCGCTGGCGCCATTGATTTTTTTAGCGAGAATGCCATGACAAAACGTAACGCCCCTGTTGTCGTCGGAATCGGCGAACTGTTATGGGATATGTTGCCCGGCGGGAAACGTGCCGGCGGCGCGCCTGTCAACTTTGTATATCACGCGGCGCAAAACGGCGCCGAAGGCTATGCCATCAGCGCGGTGGGAAATGATGGTTTCGGCCGCGAGATTATCGCCGAACTGGACAAGAAAAACATCCTGCATATTGTCGAGCGTTCAGACTATCCGACCGGATATGTCGATGTGACGCTTGAAAACGGCATTCCCTCTTATACGATTGTAGAAAACGTGGCCTGGGATCATATTCCCTTTACCGTCAGGGCACAAAATGTTCTGCGCCGGGCTGATGCCGTATGTTTCGGCACGCTGGCGCTGAGACACAAAGAATCCCGGCAAAACATTCTGAAACTGATTGACGAAAGCAATCCGGCCGCCTTGAAGTTTTTTGACATTAACCTGCGCCGCGGGTACTATTCCCGCGAACTGGTCGAAGAGCTGCTGCAAAAGTCCAGCGTATTCAAAATCAATGATGAAGAAATTCTGACGGTTCGCAGTCTGTTCGGACTTGACGGCAACGATGAGGAAGTATGCCGCTTACTGCTGAAAAAATATAACCTGCGGTATTTGATTTTCACGGCCGGCGAAAAATACAGCATTATTTATACCGCCAACGAAACATCTTATCTGGAAACCCCGCAGGTAAAGGTCGCGGACACGGTCGGTGCCGGCGATGCCTTTTCCGGAACGTTTATCTGCGGCATTCTTAAAGGCAAAAGCTTGCGCGAAGCGCATCAAAACGCTGCCGACGTTGCAGCATACGTCTGCACGCAACATGGCGCCTGGCCCGATTATCCGCCGGAACTTAAAATCAAAATCAGTTAAAAAAATACCGTTACGCCAGATATCGGGAGGCATCATCTTCAAAAATTTTTAAAAGCGGAAACCCACGCCCGTAACCACCGCGTACCCGCGATTATTGTCGTTGCCGGCACGGGAAAGCCCTTTGGCATTCAGATAAGAGCCGACCAGATAAAGCTCAAAATGCTCCGTCAAGGCATAAAGGTTGGAAAATACCCAGAGATCGTCGCGATTACGCGTGTTGTCGGCTTTGGTATGCAGGTAGGCCAAATTGCTTTTCCAGGCGCCGTATTGACAGCCGATGCTGAAGTTCCAGGCCCGGGATTCTCTGAAATTGTCAAAATATGCCGGCGTCTGTGGATTATCGGAGACTGTGGTAATCGGATTTTTATTCCCGTCAATATAGGCTTTTTTATAGCCCATTCCCATATTCCAATGCCCGCGTATCAGCGTGAGACCGAAAGAGGCTTCCTTATCGGTTCGGTTGAAAATGCCATAGCCGAACGAAGTATAAATTTCGGTATCCTGTATCTGCCATTTGTTTTGCATGGCGGCAACATAGCCGTCTTCCGGCGTTTCGTAGTCAAGATAGCGGCTGCCGGTACCCCGGCGGCTGGCATTGTCCGGCGCATAAGAAAAACCCAGCACCGTATTGCCCAACCGGGGCGTAAAATAGCTAAACTTGGCAGCACGGCCGTCATTCATGATCGAAGTGGACTTCGGCGTCTGATAGCTGACGGATTTGCGGCCGTTGTTCCAGTTCGGATTGCTCAGAAAATAGGTCATATTGGAATCGTCAATTTTAAAAAACGTAATATCCCGCGCACCTTTATGCAAAAGATAGGCGGCATTGTAAGTATAACCGGCCGTAAATTTTCCCCAAGGGGATTCATCCACCAGATACGGATAGAAGCGCCAGTCGCCGTGCGGATAAGAAGTGTCCGGATCCCGCAAAACCAGCGTATTGCTGGTATGCAGCCCCAAATAATGTTCTTCGGAGAGACGATAATTGAGCTTTACGGAAACATCCGCACGGTAAACCCAGCGGTAGGGATTGTTTTTAACATTATCGTGTTTGCGGGTTTGGGCTATGCCATAGTAGCCGCCCATCAGCCCGGATGCGTCAAACTCAAAATGTCCGGCCCGGAGCGGAGATGGGAATGATACCAAAAAACAGGCAATTATCAAAAGTCTTTTCATAGTAAACGTTCTCATCAATTTAATTTATGGGCAGAGAATATATAATAAACCTTAATATTTTATGTATTCCAAAAAGAAAGCGCCGAAACGGCGCTTGGACTGAAAGCTAACTCCGTTCGGCGCGGATGACGTCAAAGATTGAGCGAAACCGCCCGTCGGTTTCCATATCTTCGACATCAATATTCAATTTCACGCGCCAGTTCGGATATTCGTGCGTGGTGCCGGGGACGTTTTCCATTACCACCTGACCGTATATATCTTCTATGCGTTGCAAAAAGATGGCGCTTTTGGTGCGGGCAACATACTGGTTGACGGCATATTCCAGCCGGTCGGGAACACTGTGTCCGTCCAGTTTGGCCTTGGCGTCTTCAAGACATTTTTCATCACAGAAAGTGTTCTGCTCGCTGAAAGCCCGGATAAGCAACGCGCGCTCGGAAGCCCGCGCGGCCAGATTGTTTTTGAACTGTTCTTCGTTTACATACAGGCTGCAGCCGTTAAAAGTGTTGATGTCTTCGTCCAGCCAGTAGCCGTAGGCCGTGGCCTGATCATGCGTACTGGCCTGCGCCAGAGACAAATACTGATATTTATCAGGCGCAAGATAAGAACCGTCTTTGTCTTTCTGACGGAAGAAAACCTTGTTGGAAAGCAAGCCGTGTTCAAACATATACTCCCGGAATCCCGGCGGTACGGTTCCCAGATCTTCACCGATGACCATACATTTGGCGCGGTGGCTTTCAATGGAAAGAATGGCGACCATCTCTTTCATATTATAATAGACATAGGCTCCCTGCACTACCGGATTGTTCTGAACGAAATAAACCCAGAACAGGCGCATCAGCCCCATGGCGTGGTCTATGCGCAGCGCCTTGGCATGTTTCATATTTTCACGAATCAAATGAATGAAAGGCTCATAATAGGCCATGCGGAGTTTTTGAGGATGATATGGTGCGAACCCCCAGCTTTGACCGCGCGGACGCATTGGATCGGCCGGCGCGCCGATCCCCATATTTTCGGCAAAAATGCTGCGGTTTTCCCAAACCTCGACACCACTGGAGGCCGCGCCAATCGGCGAATCGAGATATAAACCGACCTTCATGCCCAGCTTTTGACACAGTTCCGCGGCTTCAGCCAACTGGATATCCGCCAGCCAGTGGCAATAAGCGTAAAAATCCATCAGTTCCCGATTCATTTTGGCAAATTCGCGGGTATGGAAAGAGCGGATTTTATCATAATTATACGGCCAATAGCGCCAGTCGTTGCGGGTACCGTCAATGCCGTGTTTTTCCAGAAGCGCCTCAAAAAGGCATATATTCTCAAACTTTTCGCCTTTTTCTTTTACAAAATCAAGAAAAGCGCGGCCGCGCGGCGAAATGCCTTTTTCCGCATTCAAATGCTCGCTCTTGAAATAATCGTACATTGCCCTCAGCAACTGCAGCTTGAGCTTAAAGACACCGTAATAGTCAACCTTGTCCAAACGGCGGAGATGTTCAATTCCGGCTTTGACATCGGGCGTTTCCGCCAAAGCCCGAACCTGCGGCGCCTCCTGATATTCGGGAACAGCGGTCAAGTCGATGTAGGCATAGTTCAGATAAACGCGGCTTAAAGTGCGATACGGAGAAACATCGGAGCGGCTTTCGGGAAACATGGCTCCGAGCGGATTGACACCGACGATATCGCCGCCGTTTTTCGCCACCAGTTTAATGACGTTTTTCAAATCGGTAAAATCGCCAATGCCCATATTGCCTTTGGAACGCAGCGCATAAAGCTGAACCGCCAGCCCGTATACGCGGAACTTTTCTTCGGCAATGCCGTCTACCAGATAACACTTCGGCAGCGCCATAATGATCATGCTCTGATATTTCTGTCCGCCGACGGTTACGGTCAGGTGATAGTACCCGGGCGTGAGTTTGGCAAAAAAGACCGGCGCCAGCATAACATATTCAGTACCGTCGATGTTTCTGCGTTCCAAAACCGGCAGGGAAGAAAGTTCTGTCCGCCCTTTGATAATGCGCCCGTTTTCATCTTCAATTTCAAAAACGGCGGCGTCTTTCCGATCGGCTTCGGGAATATGCAATCTGACCGAAGTGTCCTGTTCATCGGTGAAAAAGGCGTTTACGCAATCCAGACCTTCCCGCCACGGAGTTTCGTCAAGTTTTTTTATCGTTGCGTCAATTTCCGAATCCGAATCGCACGGATATCCCATATCCTTCAAAAAACACTTCCTGACCTCATCTGTCGTATAGTGAATCTGTCCAACTTTATCGGTATATTCTGATGATACGCCGGCAATTTTGGCTAATTCCTCGATTTTAGACATAAAAAGCTCCTAATTTTGTCATTTTATCAACAATTTTTATTTTTTTCGCAAAATTATGTTGAAATCTTGTAGATTCATTTTAATTTAGACTCATTATAATCAATAGGAGAGATTTTATGAAAGGAAATAATGAACTTATTAACTACATTCATTCTCAGCGGTGGTGCGGTTTTAAACAGGCCATTGCCGACGGACAGGTAGTTGATATTCAGTTGGATTCGGTTCCGTTTGACAACGGACAGAAATTTTTCACTCTGGGCACCGCCAAACTTGAAGACGGTTCGGAACGGACATTCTTTATGCCGATGGCCCGGGGACACTTGGACGACGTCGAAAGCGTTATCATCAACGGCGAGGAAATGTATGACGCCATGAAGGCGCCGGACTACTGGTCGGCCCTGATGGACTTTTTCAAGGAAAATCATAATGAAGTTATGTTCAACAGCGGCGCCGTCGTCCGTTATCACAACATCGGCGACAAAAAAATCATTCAAGACAATATGCATTCGGCATCCAAACCTCTGAACGTCGAACAAAGCAACACCACTATCAAAGTCGGCGACAATGCCATCGCTTTCAAACAGGATCGTATGATCGAAAGCGATTTCGGCGTCAGCACCGAGGTTGAAATGAATGCAAAACTCATGGAAGCCGACTGTTCGGCCATGCCCAAAACTTACGGCGCGTTTATCATGAAAGAACCCGGCGGCAAAATCGCCACGCTGGGAATCGTGCAGGAATTTGTTCCCAACCGCG
This sequence comes from uncultured Alphaproteobacteria bacterium, assembly GCA_944390895.1. Taxonomy (GTDB): domain Bacteria; phylum Pseudomonadota; class Alphaproteobacteria; order RF32; family CAG-239; genus CAJLXD01. The sequence goes on along the minus strand of CALXRQ010000002.1, from coordinate 22,925 downwards.
GCGACCTCTGGGAATTTGCCAACAACTATCTGGTCGGCGCGCTGAACGAGGCTCAGGCCAACGGACAAGACGAAATTGACATTAACGATCATCCGGCTTTCATAGAGATGATGAAAAACCTCGGACACAAAACGACGGAAATGTCCGAATGCCTTTCCCGTCCCAACGGCAATCCCGATTTTGAACCGCAGCCGGTGGATGCCGATTATCTGCGCGGATACGAAAAGAATCTGAACGTCCTGCTCTATCAGACCAAGAGAACCATTGAACAGAACATTCAAAATCTGGACGGAGAAACCAGAGAACAGACCCAAAAGCTGATTGAGAACTGGGACAAGCTGACGCAGAGTTTTGTAAAACGCAACATCAGCCTGCTCAGCAGCGGCGAAAAACAGAGCAACATTGTCCGCGTTCACGGCGATTTTCATCTGGGACAGGTTCTGGTTACCAAAGACGGCGATTTGAAGTTTTTGGATTTTGCCGGCGAACCGGGCCTTTCGATTACCGAACGCAAAAAGAAACACCCCGAAACCCGTGACATTGCCGGAATGTACCGTTCCATCAGCGGTTATCTCGGACCGGTGGTTGCCGAAACCTTTGCCGCAACCGGAGAGATTGTCAAACGCGCCAACGGCACCGACAAAAACGTAACCAATCCGGAAAAAGAAGCCTGGGCCAACCGTGCCGTGGCTCCGATGATTGAGGTTGCCACACGTTCTTTCCTGGACGGTCGCAGTGAAGCCGAACCGATGCTGGCTCTGGAAATTCTGCGCAAGAATCTGTACGAAGTCGGTTATGAGGTCAGCAACCGTCCGGATATGGCGCATATTCCGGTCAAAGGGCTGGTCAGCCTGCTCAACAGCGGTGAAGAAATGACCCAAAAGAGAACCAAGCAGCAGGGCGGCGTGGACATATACGGCGCAGCCAACAGCAACTTGGCCGGTAAAATTCTGGCAGAAAAGCTCGGCAACAGTTTATAATTATAAAAAAATTCAACATCGCTCACAAATTTGCTTGCTTTTAATTTTTAAGTATGCTTAATTGTTGGCGATGTGAATGGATAGATGGCCGAGTGGTCGAAGGCGCACGATTGGAAATCGTGTGTACGTCTAAAGCGTACCGTGAGTTCGAATCTCACTCTATCCGCCATTTTATAAAAATACCCTCCAAAGCGGAGGGTATTTTTTTACCGTTTTCATTCAACGGATGAAGTTGGTGCGGGCGCCGTTTTCCGGCTGCGGCGATTCAAGACCGCCGTTTTTGCCGTTTTCAATTAATTTAAGCAGCCAAGCCATATTGCGGCCAATATTGCGCATGGTCTGAAGGCCTTCCTGATCCTGAGACACCTCTTCGGCTTTGGTACCGTGAACCATATTCCAATAGGTGGATGAAACAACCGGCATTTTGTTAATGGTGAAATATTTATTGATAACATCAATCGAAGCCGTAGTTCCGGCACGGCGGGCCGAAACTACCGCAGCACCGGGTTTGAAGGCAAAAGCCTCACCGCCGGCGTAAAACGCGCGATCCAAAACCGAAAGCAGGCGGCCGGACGGATGCGCATAATAAACCGGCGAACCGAAAACAAAACCGTCAGCGGTTTTGGCTTTGTCAATAATCGTATTGACAATATCATCATTAAAAACACATTTGCCGCTGCCGGTTTTCCGACAGGTGCCGCAACCGATACAATCGCGGTACGGCAGTTTTCCGAGCTGAACGATTTCGCTTTCAACGCCCTCTTGACGCAGGACTTCCGCCACCGTTTCCAAAGCCTTATTGGTGCAGCCTTTTTCATTGCAGCTGCCGTTTATCATTAAAACTTTCATAGACATCTCCCATATATTTTCTAAAACAAATATATGTTTTTTTCTTCTACAATTCAATCGGAATAAAAAAAGAGCTGCTTCCCGTAAGGAAACAACCCTGTTTTTTTATCCCGGCTTTCAACCGCAGAGGCCGCCTATCATTCTATATCCCGGCTTTGCTCCGCCTTCAAGGATAAAATAGGAGCAATTGGGAATGATCGGATGCTCTAATCCGAGCGTGGCAAAAATCATGCCCATGACACCACCGTGGACGGATATGCCGACGGTTTTGAGGGCGTCATTTTCGGAAATGCGGTCAAGAACGGCAAATACGCGCTCCGACATCTCGCCAATGCTTTCGCCTTCGGGAAAACGAACGGCAAAATTTTCTTTTTTGAAAATCTGCCAACTACGGGCAATTTCCGGCCAGCGTTCCTTGGCTTCAGCAATGCTTAATTTTTCAGCGACGCCGCAATTGCCTTCCCGCAAATCATCTTCAGCAAAAATCGGAACATTTTCCGGCTGTGCGGAAGTGACGATTTCGGCGGTTTTCAAAGAGCGCTGCAAACTGCTTGAAAAAACGGCGTCAAGCTTGATGTCCTTTAACTTTTCAGCTAAAACACGTGCCTGATTGATACCATTTTCATTTAATTCAATATCTACTGCTGATTTTTGTCTAAATTATAATAAAAATAACTGTTTACATCTGAAATAAACGTGATATTTTAGCGTCTACGTTTTGTATTATTCTGGAAAGTTATTAAGGGTTGCCTTTTCAAAATGGTATAAAACCGAGTTAGTTTACAGTAATTTTTTAATCTTTTAAATTTTTGGAATTATGAAAAGAAGCACAGCTATCGGCTTAGGAATCGGCGGCGCGCTTTTAATCGGCGGCAGCATTTGGGCTTACATCAAAAGAGAAGCTCTCAAGCAATTGGTTGGCGACGTGGTTGAAGAAGCCAAGAAACACCTGCCCGGAAAAAAAGACGCTCCCGAAGAAACGGCAACTGAGTAGAACATGCGATTTTTCAAATCGCCACTAAACAAAACCCCGGGAACTTAAAGGTTCCACGGGGTTTTTTGTCAGTTTCTGCCGAACTGCCGCGCAGGAACGCCTTCGCGCCAGTTTTTTTCAATTTTTTCAAGTGAAATACCCTTGGTTTCGGGAACCAGAAAATAGGTAAAGAGCAGCGACAGGACGGCAATGCCGGCAAATATCCAAAACGTATAAGCTTCGCCGATGGAATGAATCAGCGGCAGAAAACTCAAAACGACAATAAAATTGAAACCGAAATTGGCAACTGTACACAAACTCATGGCAAAACCGCGGATTTTTAAAGGCAAAATCTCCGAAACCATAATCCAGCCGATCGGTCCCAGGCTCATGGCAAAAGCCGTGATATATAAAACTACGCTGGCAACGGCAATCCATTTCAGATTATCACCCAGTTCCGCAGCAAAATGGAAAGCCCCGCCCAGTGCCAGCAGAGCAATCAAGACGCCCCACAGACCAACATACAAAAGCGGTTTGCGTCCCCAGCGGTCGGTAAAGAAAATAGCGACAAAGGTCATTAGGAAATTGACGGCTCCAATGCCGATGGTGGCATAAATTGCGCTGATATTGTCAGCAAAACCGGCAATTTTAAAAATCGTGGTCGTATAAAAAATGATGGTGTTGATACCGGTGCAAATCTGCATAAACATCATACCCACGCCGACAAAAACCGGCATCAGCATCCATTTTTGGAAAACCTTCTGTTTTTTGGAAGGACTGTTCCCCTGAATGGTGGCCCGCACTTCCTTTATATGAGCCTCGGCATCGTCTTCGGGATTGATTTTCAGAAAAATTTCCCTGGCTTCGTCATCGCGTTTTTTGCTGATCAACCAGCGCGGCGTATCGCCGAGAAAAGTTATGCCGACCAGCAGAATGACTGCCGGCACCAGACCTGCACCCAGCATCCAGCGCCAGTTATATTCGGCATTGGCAAACACACGGTTAATCAGATAAGAAAACAAAATACCGGCGGTAATGGCCAGCTGAAACAAGGACACCAGCATACCGCGAATTTTCTGCGGCGCAATTTCAGACAAATACAGAGGAACCACAAAGTTTACCATTCCGACGGCCAGACCGATGACGACGCGGGCGGCAATCAGCCAGTACGGCGTCGTCGCATAGGCACACATCAGCGAGCCTAAGGCAAAGATGACACCGGTGGCAACAATGATTTTCTTGCGGCCGTAAATATCCGACAAAGAACCGTTCATGGCCGCGCCGATAACAGCACCGACAATGGCGGCACTGACGATCCACCCCTGCTCAAACGGTGAAATCGTCCAGGTTTCGTTGATGAAAAGCAGAGCCCCGGAAACAACGCCGGTATCGAAACCGGAAAGCAGCCCGCCCAGCGAGGCGACAACGGCAATGACATAAAGCCAGAAATGCTTGATTTTGATAACTTTGGTAGTGTTATAGGTTGTCATCGGAGAATGCCTTTATAAAAATTAATATATTTTAATATAAGACACAGCTCCGGCATTGTCCAGTGTTTAAGACAGTTTAATTAATGTCCAGAACTTCCAACACGCACTCAAAATCGTCGCGGCGCGGCGCGCAGGCATAGGCACCGGCTTTCAGTTCGCCGTTATCGTTAATCAGGTGGAACAGCCGCAACTGATTATACACGATGCCGTCCAGCGAATAGTAGGCGATATAATCGCCGCCGTTGCGCCGCAGCTTGTACCAGATTTCATTCAGCGGCGAATCCAGGCTGACGACCGCCCAGTCAGAATAGCCAAAATTGGTCAGGCTGCTGCCCAGTTTGGGACGCGATGCGTCTTCCGACATCAGACTGACCTTAAACCAATTGCGCTCGTCCACCCGCAGCATCAGGCCGCACTGGTCAAACAGACAGGCTTTTTCAAAACTCCATTTTACTACCAGCTCAAAATCACGCTCGATGCGGGTGAAAAAGAAGTGTCCGTCGTCTTTATGGAAATTATGGTGCGTACTTTGCCAGAAATCCGTCTTGGCACGCGTATCTATGACCATGCCCGCATCATTGAAACGAACGTTTTCCGGTTCGTTATACCATTCAAAATCTTTCAGGGCATCCAGCAGCATTAAAAAGTCCTAATCGTTTCGTCAGGCAGCACCGACAGCGTTTTTTCCAGTTCCGGGCTTTTATTTTTCGGCGCAACGATTTTCAACGTGATGATTTCATCGCCGACGCCGGTTTTGTTTTTGATTCCCTTGCCTTTCAGGCGCAGTTTTTCTCCGCCGGAGGAATAAGGCGGAATAGTGACGTTCACTTTTCCCGAAATTGTCGGCACGGTCACTTTGCCGCCAAGGACGGCTTCTTTCATGGATATCGGCAGTTCCAAATGCACGTCCAGCCCCTGAGCCTCAAAATACGGGTGCCTGTCTACATTCAGCGTGATGAGCACGTCTCCGGCCGGACCTCCGTTAAAACTCGGCTGTCCCAGCCCTTTCAGGCGCAGCGTCTGCCCGTCTGCCGTTCCGGACGGAATTTTGACATTAATGGTTTTGCCGTTGATATTAACGGCCTTCTCCGCGCCTTGGGCGGCGCTCAGAAAATCAATCCGCATCGTATAAGCTATATCTTCACCCTTGCGGGGACGACGCGACGCGCCGCCGAACGGATTGGCTCCGGCAGAGTTTCCGCCGCCCGAAAACTGCGAGAAAATGTCTTCGCCGAAAATGGAAGAAAAATCAAAACCGCCGCCGTTACCGCCGAAACCGCTGCCAAACGGATTGCTGCCGGCAGAATAGTTATAATAGCTTCCGCCGCCGCTGCCGGCACCGCCAAACCCGGCGCCGAAACCGGTCGGTTTGCCTTCGTCGTCAATTTCGTTATTATCATATTTTTGACGTTTTTCCTTATTGCCCAAAATGTCATAAGCACAGGAAATTTCCTTAAACTTGTCGGCAGCCTCTTTGCTGTCTTTGTTGACATCGGGATGATATTTGCGCGCCAGTTTACGATAGGCCGACTTTATTTCGGCTTCGCTCGCATCTTTGGATATTCCTAAAACGTGATATAAATTTTTGCTCATTTTTTTGCTCAACAACCTATTGTTTCTTTAATATTATATAGGAAGACAAAACTTTATTTGCAACTTTCCGAGCCTCTGAGCAAAACTTTTATTAAAGATTTTTGCAGATAAACATCGCGCGTCTGGAATTATTGCGGTACAGGGTTATTTTATCCAAATACGCTTTTTTGCCGGACTGGTCGTGACAATACAGAGAAGCCAAAATTGCCAGTTCGTCAATGCGTACGTTTTTATATTCATAAACCACACCGGTTGAGGTTTGCTTTACAATCGAAACATTTTCGGCAAAACGCTGATAGTCCGGAACCGGAACTTCCATTTCCGCTGTCGTTTTGCCCGGAAGCCAGGAACAGGAAGAAATGGCGGCGGCCAGAAAAAAAACATACAGTCTGTTCATCAGCTTATCTCTTTGGCTTTTGATTTCATAACTTTTTTGACCGAGACAATCTGCGGCTCATTTTCCTTTTCCAGCGGGGTCAGGCCTTCCACTTCTTCCCCTTTCAGGGAGGCCACCTGGCGGCGCAGGCGGTTCAGATGTTCCAGCGAACGTTCGGCGTCAAAGTTTTCATACATAGGCAGTATCCTTAAAAAAGATTTATTACCAACAATTTAGCAGTTTTTTCTTAAATAAAACTTAACCGCCGATTATTTCAAAATGTCATAAATCTGCTTGCCGGCGTTTTCCAAAATCTGCAATACTTTTTTATTGTCGCTGTTTTTGGTTCTGGTATTTTGCAGTTTGTTCAACATTTTCTGCAGATCATTGTTAAAACGTTTGTTTTCCCGTAAGCGTTCGATATCGCGAAGCGTTTCTTCATCGTTGATTTTGTAAGCCGAAACAGCCTTTATGGTTGCCAGATACTGCGCATCTTTGCTGGCAGACATCTGGGCCGCCGCCGAGACGGGAAGCAGCAATGCCGCCGCAATGCTTAAGAAAATAATCCGCATCTTTCCTCTCCTTGCAAGAAAAAACATTGTTTTAGCAATTATTGTGTTTATACTAACGTTATTAGAATCGGTTGACCATTTATTTTTTAGAGTTATCAAACATGAAAAAAATCATCTGGGCGCTTCTGGACAACAGAATGGGAAGTGTAAACGTAATCCGCGGCGTGCTGGCACAGTTTGCCGAAGACGAATTTGAAGTCATCGAAAAAAAGATTGTCTATACCCCTTGGGCCAAGTTGCCGAATATTATCAAAGGCGCTTCGCTGCTGGGCGTTTCCAAAGAGAGCCGGCAAAACCTGACGGCCCCGTTTCCGGATTTGGTGATTTCGGGTACGCGGCGGACGGCTTCCGTTGCCCGTTGGATAAAAAAACGCGCCAAAGGCAAAACCAAAATCGTACAGTTGCTGCATCCCGGACCCGGCGCCGGCATTGCCGAATTTGACGCCGTGTTCGTTCCCGAGCACGACCGTGGCAAAACCAAATGTGCCAATATTGTCTATACGGTAGGTTCGCCGACGAGAACAACCGAAAAAGCAATGAATGAGGCCCGGGCAAAATGGGAACCGGTTTTTGCCGGATTAGATCTGCCGCGTCCCTGGACAACTGTGATTGTCGGCGGCGCGGTCAAAGGAAAGCCGTTTTCTCTTGAAAATGCGCGCGGCTTTGCTGAAGAGGTTTTGAAGCTGAAAAAAGAAAGCGGCGGTTCAATACTGATTACGGATTCATGGCGCACCGGCGAAGAAGCCAGACGTCTGATTATGGGTATCCTCAAGGACATTCCCGCCTATACTTATCTGTGGGGAGAAAAAAAGGACAACCCCTATATGGGCTATCTGGCCTGCGCCGACAATATCATCGTCACCGGAGATTCCGTTTCTATGACCTGCGAATCCTGCGGCACCGGGCATCCGGTCTATGTATACTGCGGCAAAAACTGGCTGACGCCCAAACAATTGCGCTTTGTTCAGTCGCTGTATGACGGCGGTTATGCCATCGCCTGCGACAGCCCTTTGAGAAAAGAGTTCAAGGGCGGCAAAAAACTTAACGCCGCTTCCGAGGTTGCCGACAAAATCCGCTCCCTGTTTTAAGAGTTTGACAAAAAGACAGAATTCGTCTAGCATAAAAATACGTTACGTATTTTTTATTCTCTATATTTGTAAACTCTAAATTCATTGCCATATGAAAAAAATTCTGTTTCTGGCGTGGTTATTTATGCTCAGCGTAAATCCCGCCGCAGCACAGTATGACTATGATTACGGATATGACTACACCGTAGACAGCGATTTGACTTTGACCGGCCGGCAATGGCACTGGGACGGAACGTCCATTTTGGAAGCCAATGACGGAATCTATCTGGTTATTCAGGGACCGCGACGCTACCGCATCTGTTTTGAACGTTATTATCCCGACCGGGGGCTGCTGCCTTATTTTCTCAACGGGCGGCTGGTCTGGTACCGCCTGCTCAACGGCATCAGCTATTTTCTGGATCCGTACGGCTATTGGCGGCGCATGAGTTATACGCCGGTTTACTATCCGCATTATCATTATCCCGTGGCCAGATGCAGACATATAAATTTCTACAACTGGCATTTCTGGCACGGCAGGCCGCATCACCGCTATCACGGACATTGTTATGCTCCGCCGCCGCGACACAGATTTTATGACCACCGCCGCTCCCTTCCGCCGCAAAGGCAGGTACGCGCTCCCGAGCATCGGAACGTTACGCCCCAACGGCCGCCGGCAAGACGATACGAAAGCCCGCACCGCGAGCCGAACCGCTCTTATCGGAACCAGGCGCGACCGGCACAAAACCGGAATCATGCTCCGGCAAGAAACGGCCAAAGGTCTATGCACCGAGACAGAGATGCACGACCGCATCGTTAAAAAATTATTGTCCTTAGTCAGAATCCTCCGCCGTTTGGACGGAGGATTTTTTTATAACAAAACCGTAACAATTAAAATTTTGACAAAAAAGCCCAAAAAGGATATAATGAAAGAGCAATTTTAAGACTATGTGATTTTCATCGAAAATATTATTATAAAAACCAAAAACTAACAATATGAAACGTTTTATCCATTCAATCATGGTTGTTTTGGCGCTCAGCGCAGCAACCTTGAGCATGACCGGCTGCGAAGAGATTTGGGACGATTTGAAAGACAGTCTGATTGGCGGTTCCGTCTGGTATCAGGAAGAAGGAGACTATACCATTGAAGCCCTGGGCGGGTGTCAGTATAAAGTGACGCAGAACTACCACGGCGACTATTGGTATTTTTATCTGGAACCGTTTTATACTTATCAGCAGGGACGCCCCCATAATCTGGTATATTGCGAATATTATCCGTATTATTCCTATTCGTACCAAACATTAGGCTGGCGGGTCAGAGGAAACGGCCGCGAGTGGTTTATCACGCCCAACGGCAACTGGCACTGATTTATTATTTTCAGCAAAAAAAATCTCCCGGAACATAACCGGGAGATTTTTTTATTTAATCCGCTGAAGATTAAGCATTTTTCTTCAAGGCTTCGCCCAAGACGTCACCCAAAGAAGAACCGGTTGAAGCAGAAGAATATTCCTCAAGAGCCTTCTTCTCTTCTTCAACTTCCAAAGCCTTAATGGAAAGACCCAGTTTGTTGTTCTTCTTGTCTACGGAAGTAACTTTGGCTTCAACGACATCGCCTTCCTTGAAGTTTTCCGGATTTTGACCGGCTTTCTCGCGGGAAAGGTCAGCTTTTTTAATGACTGCGCTGACGCCGTTTACTTCGACGGTTACGCCTTTGTCATCGGTAGAAGTGACGGTTGCTTTGACAACATCGCCTTTCTTCATGCTTTCCAAAGCCGTTGCCAGCGTATTTTCGGTAAGCTGTTTAATACCGAGGCTGATGCGTTCTTTTTCAACGTCAACGTCGATAATCTTGGCCTGAATGTCCTGACCCTTGGTGTAGTCTTTAACGGCTTCCTCGCCGGACTTGTCCCAAGAGATGTCGCTTAAGTGAATCATACCGTCGATTTCATCGGACAAACCAACAAACAGACCAAACTCGGTAATGTTTTTGATTTTGCCTTCAATGACGGAACCGACCGGATGCTCTTCGACATAAGCGGCCCAAGGATTAGGCGTGCACTGCTTAATGCCGAGGCTGATGCGGCGTTTGTCGGCATCAACTTCCAAAACCTTAACTTCAACTTCCTGAGAAGTGGAAACGATTTTGCCCGGATGTACGTTTTTGCGGGTCCAGCTCATTTCAGAAACGTGAACCAGACCTTCAATACCGTCTTCAAGCTCAACGAAAGCACCATAATCGGTGATGTTGGTAACCTTACCGGTATAAACTTCGCCAACATGATATTTGTCGGCAACCGCAGCCCAAGGATCAGCTTCCAGCTGTTTCATACCCAAAGAAATTCTCTGGTTGTCTTCATTGAACTTGATAACCTGAACTTTAACGGTCTGGCCGACAGACAAAACTTCTGCCGGGTGGTTAATGCGTTTCCAAGAAATGTCGGTAACGTGCAACAAGCCGTCAACACCACCCAAATCGATGAAAGCACCGTAATCGGTGATGTTTTTGACAACGCCTTCAAGAATTGAACCTTCTTTGAGGTCATTGATGAGCTCGGCACGGGCTTCGGCACGCGTTTCTTCAAGAACGACGCGGCGGGAAACAACGATGTTGCCGCGAACCTTATCCATTTTCAAAATCTGGAACGGCTGAGAGATGCCCATTAACGGCGTAATGTCGCGAATCGGGCGAATGTCAATCTGAGAACCCGGCAGGAAAGCAATGGCGCCGTTGAGGTCAACGGTGAAACCGCCTTTAACGCGGCCAAAGATAACGCCGTTAACTCTTTCACCGGAGTTGAGGCATTTTTCAAGGTCTTGCCAAGCTTCTTCGCGGCGGGCTTTTTCACGGGACAGAACAATGTTGCCGTCTTTGTCTTCATAACGGTCAACATAAACTTCTACCTGATCGCCGACTTTCAATTCTGCATTTTGGCCAAATTCACGAAGAGGAATGCGGCCTTCAGATTTCAATCCGACGTCAACGATCGCAAAGTCGGGAGTCAATCTGATGATGGTACCCTTAACGACAGAACCGGTGATACCGTTGTCACCAAACTGTTCGTTCAGCAAAGCTTCAAAGCTTTCCGTCATTTCGGGCATTTTAATTTCCGTATTTGTCATTTAGATCTAAATATTTCAAAAAACTGCCAATTCCCAGATAAAAAGCGGGACGGACTTGTGCGAGGTTAAAAAGACAGCCTGTAAGCCAAAGCGCACCCTAAGGCTTCAGGGTGTTTTCTTTATACACGCAAATTATTATTTTTCAAGCAATTTTTTAGCAAAAATCAATGAAGATGACGATAATCGTTTTCCGAGGCTTCAACGCCCTTTTCCGCCAGCTTCAGAACAACTTCGTCCAGCCCCAAAATTCTGGCATGAAGCGCCGGATTGTACCCGCCGGCGGGATAGATGTCCGCGCCTTTTTCAATCAACAGCAAGGCAATATCCGAGTGTTCGTAGGCTATGGCCCAATACAGCATGGAGCCGTTCATCGGAACCGAAGCGGTAACATCAGCGCCTTGCTCTATCAGATAACGCGCAATTTCAGGACGATTGGCAAACAAAGCCCAGCCCAGCGCCGTAAAGCCTTCGTCTTCCGTTCCCTCAACAGCACTTTTATTAAACCGCTGCTCAAGGTCAGCACCGTTTTTTATCAAAAATCTGACCGCCTCAAGATTGTTGAGAGAAACAGCTTCCTGCAGTGATGATGTTTTGCGTTCCGTTGCAGATATTTCCGTTTGATGTTTTTGCAAATATATGTAGGAAAACCACCCTGCGACAGCGCAAATTAAAATTGCGATTAATATATAAGGCATTTTTTTCATCTGTATTCTCCGCTTAATAAAAATCCCAATCGGCTTTGCCATCAGGCACCAAATTTCTCTCTTCTGCCTCTCTTTCGGCTCTTTCCCGATTTCTTTTTTCGATGTCTGCTTTTTTAGCGGCTATACCTTCCGCAAAACTTTTTCCGCCCGCCCAATAATCTGTCTTGGAAACCGATATTTTATTTTCCGTTTTTTGCTTTGACGCATCTGCATAAACGCCATGTTTTTCAAGGGTTTTCATCAAATTTATCATTCCGGCGAATTTAGCTTGTTCTGCAGGATTATAATTTTTATCGGGATAAAAATCTCCGCCATGCTCAACAATACTTATCGCCAGCTTTTCCTGTTTGAAAGCAACAGCAAGAGAAAAAATCGTTCCCATCGGCTGAGAAGCCTGAACATCAGCCCCTTGTTCAATCAACCATTCGGCAATCATGGGCCTATTATATAAAACAGCATAGCCTAAAAGCGTAAATCCCGGTATTTTTCGTGTAACGCCTTCATCAACCTGCTCCATATAATTGCGTGTTTCAATATCCAAGCCATTTGCCAACGCCTTTTTCAAATACGGCAAATTATTTTTTTCTATAGCCATGAAAACAGATGTTATATCCGGTTCCTCTGATTTTGATGAGAAAAGAGGAACCATGCAGCTGACAACCACGCCGACAATTCCACAAAACAGAAGCACTTTACCTAAAGTCAGATATTTTTCATTTTTTTGCCAATTTGGCATCTATCACCTCGCAAGCTTTATTGAAAACATCTTTTATGCTTAATTTTGACGTATCAAAAATAACCGCATCGGCTGCGGGTTTCATCGGCGCCGCCGACCGGTTCATATCCCGTTCGTCACGAGCCTTGACATCGGCCAGAACATCTTCATACGTCACATTCATTCCCTTGGCGACAAATTCCTTATAGCGGCGTTCGGCCCGAACTTCAGGCGAAGCGGTAATGAAAAATTTGACATCAGCCTGCGGACAAACGACAGTTCCGGTATCGCGGCCGTCATAAACCACGCCCAAAGCAGACGAGCCGTCGGCAAAAACCGGGGCAGCCGCAAAATCCTGCTGCATTTTCAGCAACGCGGCGCGAACAGACGGATAAGCCGAAACAATCGAAGCGTTTTTACCGCCGAGCTGAGAACGGAATTCCGGATGCTCGGACAGTTCCGTCATTTTGGAAAAGGTCAGGCTGCGGGCAACGGCCGCCGCTGCCGTTTCGCTGTTCAAATCCTGACCGCTTAAATACATTTCCAGGCCGACGGCGCGATATACCATCCCGGTATCAAAATAGGCATATTTATATTTGCGGGCCAGACTTGACGCCAGTGTTCCTTTTCCGGCTGCGGCCGGACCGTCGATGGTGATAATCATTTTTTCAGGACCTTCAAAAAGTTGATATTTGTAACGAAAAGTTTACTTTATCCGCTGTATTATTTGTACTATAATGGTTATTATAAGTATAACAGATTTTACGCTTTATGCAGAATTTTTAGACCTCAAACGGAGACAACAATGAAACTGCCTTATTTTAAGATTTTGCCGTACGCCGCTTTATGTCTGCTCTTGGCAGGGACGTCCCCGGCTCAGGCCGTGGTGGCGCAGAGCGCAAATGACGCGCTGAGCAGCGACATTTTCGTCGGCGGAAAAAAAGATACCTCCAACGCCAAGGCCATTGCCGACTCAAATAAGAAAAACAGGGCCGAAGAGGCTCGACGAAAGGCCGATGCGGAAAGGAGGAAAGCCGAAAGAGAAAAACGCGAAGCCGCTCAAAAAGCGTCCGGCGGCGCCGTATTTTTACCGGGAAGCCAAAGCGTCAACACTCAAAACGTCAGTCTTCCGACGGCAAGCGGAAAGAACAGCGTTTCCGATGCAGACGACACACCGGCCGTCGACATTAACAAACATTACGCTTCAAAGCTCTTTTCCAGCCTGAGCGGACACATTACCATCGAACAAAAGAACATTCCCAGAAAAATCAGCGTGACTCAGGGCTCAACCGTTCAACTCAATTTGGAAAACGATCCCGATACCCTATGGTATTTCAGTTTTGACAAAGATGTTGCCAAGATTAAAAGCGACAAAACGTCCGGAAACGTCAGAACGGTCGTTTTTGAAACGGTCAGCCGCGGGAAAACCAGAATCATCATGGATTACATTTCAACAAAAACTTCCGCTTACAAGGTTATTTTCACCAAGCGGATGTTGCTTATGGTGGATTGACAGACGGTGAGAAAAACTCCGAAGGCTCGATTATATTATCCGCAGTCCCTGAACAACCGCAGCGAGGTAACGCTCAGTGACGCACCGGCGCACTATCTGCTGAACGTGCTGAGGATGAACTGCGGTGACGAAGTCCGGCTCTTTGACGGCAGCAGCGGCGAATATACTGCCCGAATTGAGGCCTGCGGCAAAAAAAGCTGTATGCTCCGCATTTTGGAAAAAAGCGCCGATTTCAGACAGTCTCCCGACTTGTGGCTGCTGTTTGCACCGGTAAAAAAAGACAAAACCGACTTTATCATTGCCGGCGCTACCGAACTCGGCGTTCGCAAAATCATGCCGACAATTACCAAGAGAACCATCAGCGAAAAAATCAAAAAAGAACGCTATGAAGCTCAGGTGATCGAAGCGGCGGAACAATCCCGGCGAACCGACATTCCGCAGGTAGAAGATGCTCAATCGCTGGAAAAGATTTTAAAAAACTGGGATCCCGCCCGGATTTTATATTTTATGGACGAGACCGGAAACGGCGGCAGCATCTGTCCGGCCTTTGCCAAAGGTCCGCAAAGCGCGGCAATTTTGGTCGGTCCGGAGGGCGGATTTGAACCCGGCGAACTGGAAATGCTCCGCGGCTTGCCTTATGCCCGCGGCGTTTCCATGGGCAGAAGAATTCTGCGGGCGGAAACGGCCGTGATGGCGGCCTTGTCTTGCTGGCAGGCTTTGTGCGGAGACTGGCCGGAAGGCAAACCGGCCGCTTTTGAGGAGAAATGAAGTGAAAATTTTAGTTGCCGACGACCATGAACTGTTTCTTAAAGGCTTGGAGTTGATTTTAAGCGACATCGACGAAAACGTGGAACTGACTTTTGCCCACAACTATACCGACATATTCAACATTATTGAACAAAAGCAGGACTTTAATCTGGTTTTGACGGATTTGGCAATGCCCGGTGCCAACTGGCTGGAGGCAATAAAAAGAATTCATGAAAAACTCCCGGAGACGCCCATCATTATTTTATCCGCCGTTTTTGACAAGGAAATCGTGCAGAAGACCATTGAAATCGGCGCGGCCGGATATGTTCCCAAAACGTCTTCCAACGCAGTCATCCTCGGCGCGGTCAAGCTGGTGCTTTCCGGCGGCGCATATATTCCGCCCGAACTGTTAAACAATTCGCTCAAAAACGAATTTGACATCTTAAAACAAGTGGAAACGATTTCTGACGACGAAAGCGTCAGCGAAAACGTCAAAACCCTCACCCCGCGCCAGATTGACGTTATCAGGCTCATTGCCAAAGGCCGCTCCAACAAACAGATTGCCTATGAACTGGGATTGACGGAAGGAACGGTCAAGCTTCACGTCACCGCCATTTTGAAAATCTTCAATGTCTATAACCGCACCGGCGCGGTGATGGAAGCCACGCGTCTGGGGCTGATTAAGGAAAACGAGCATGAACATTGACCGCGAAACTCTGGAACAGTACAAATCAATTTTCGGCGCCGAAAAAATGCGGTCCTTATGGAACGACTTTATTGATGACGCCGGAAAAAAGTTGGATAAAATCGAAAATGCGGACAATGAGGCGCAGCGGCTCGCTTACCACAGCTTGCGCTCGTCAAGCCTGGTTTTCGGCCTTAAGGAATTTGCCGAACTGTGCACCGTTTATGAAGACAAAGTACTCGGCGGCGGACGCATTACGCCCGACGAGGCCGCGGCCAGCCGCAGGATGCTGAAGCAAAACATTGCCGAAGCGGATACCTATTTGAAATGAGGTAAAACTATGAGCAGCCCGAATACAAACAAAAAACTGCCGGTCTATCTGAAAGAAATCTACGGAGACTTTTACAACAACAAGAAGTTATGCGCCTGGGCCGACAAGCCATGGCTGCGAACGCTGTTAAGCCTTGGCAACAATCTGCGGCTGATTGACGCTTCCCTGCGCGAAATTGCCCAGGGTGACAAGGTTTTGCAGATGGGGACTACTTTCGGCGAACAGATGGACAAGGTTGCCATGCGGGTCAGCCGCTACGGACAATATGACGTTTTGGACGTCAGCAATATTCAGATACGGCGCTGCAAGGAAAAATACGGAAAACTCTACAGCCAGATGAATTTTATCTGCCAGAACGCCAACACGCCGGTTAAAGGCGATTATGACGTGGTGCTTTTATATATGCTGCTGCATGAGGTTCCGCATATCCAGAAAGCCAAAATTCTCAAAGCGGCACTGGACAGCGCACGCGAGGGCGGAAAAGTGGTGGTCATTGATTATCACGAACCGCAGAAATGGCATCCGCTGAAATATTTTGCAAGAATGTTCAACCGCCTGTATCAGCCTTTTGCCGAAATTCTGTGGGACCGGGAAATCCCGACTTTTATCAAGGACAAGACACCCTATGCTTTCCGGCGGTCGTTGTATTTCGGCGGTATGTATCAAAAGGTTGTCATCGAAAAGAAATATACCGACATGCCGCAGCAGCCGATGCCGGCATACAATCCCTGGAACTGAATGCCCTGTAACAAAAATTTCATTAAACCGACGGCTACTATATTTTGACAGCCGGCTTAAAATCCGCTATACTGAAAGTGTTATTTTAAGTCGTTGTTTATTATTTGCCTTGTTTTCTTTTGCGGAAAACAATGAATTATTATTATAACAAAACGACTTCATAATCAAAAAAATAAAAAAAAACAAATAGCGGATATGGCCTAAAACACTCAGAACGCCCTCTATTCCATAAAAAATTAAAATTATGAAGACTTTAAAAAATTTTTTCGTAGTTTGTGTCTGTGTTCTGGGTTTGTCATCTTGCGGAACACTCGGCGGATCGCTTGGTTCCGGAACGATTGGCGGCGCTTTGACTGACATTTTTATCGGCAATCTCGGCACCAACAATACCCCGATCGGCGACGCGATGGACAACGTTTCAGGACGCTGGTATGACCGTACCCGCAACGCAACCATCACCACCACGGCACAAACGGCAACCAAAGGCATTTATCAGGTTGCCAACCGTGACGGACGTTATCTGCTTTATCTGGCACCGTTCAGCGAGCAGATGAAAGCCATCCCTTACGGCGTCAGCGTTATTCAGTATAAGCCGGCCTTCGACGGCAAAAGGCTTTACTGGAAAGTTAACACCACGCGCGGCGTCTATACCATCAGCCCGTCCAGCGGACAATGGTATGGAAGCACGGACAAGTATTAAAAAGAAGCACCCTTGTGGTGCTTCTTTTGTTATTGATTCCATATTAAACCTGGATGCCGGCCTGATCCGGCATGACCCAGCGTGGGCGTGCGGCGCATTATTGTCATGTTGAGCGGAACGAAGTGCTGTCGAAACATTTCAGCCGATTAATATTGCTGAGATGGAGTTCGACAACTACGTTGCTCACTCACTTCGTTCAGGATGACAGTTTACGTTTGACGGGTTCAGGGTGACAATGTTAAAAGAAGCCCCAGATTTCAACAACGAAATCTGGGGCTTTCTAGTATTGCAAAATTGCGCGGCTTATTTATTCAGCTGGGCGGCAACTTCAGCAGCGAAGTCTTCTTCTTTTTTCTGAAGACCTTCACCCAAACGGAAGCATACAAAGTCTTTCAAAACAATGTCAGCGCCGAGCTCTTTGGCAGCATCGGCAATAACCTGTTTGACTTTCTTGTCAGGATCCATAATGTAAGCCTGCTCTTCAAGAACAACTTCGTCATAATATTTCTTAATGCGGCCTTCAACCATTTTCTCAATGATATTGGCCGGTTTACCGGAAGCGGCAGCCTGCTCGGCAAAGATTGATTTTTCGTGTTCGACGGCAGCCGGATCAACATCGGCAATGCTTTTGAACAACGGTGCCGAAGCGGCAATATGCATAGCGATGTGTTTGCCGAGTTCTTTCAACTTGGCTTTGTCGGCCGTTGATTCCAAGGCAACCAGAACGCCGATTTTACCGATGTTGGGGCCGGCGGCATTGTGGATATAAGAAGCAACCACACCGTCATTGACTTCAACCATGGCGGCACGACGCAAGCTCATATTTTCGCCGATTTTGGCAATCATATCGGTCAGGCGCTCTTCAAAAGACTTGTGAACTTTCGGGCACTGGAAAGTTTTCATGTCGCATACGCTACCGTTATGCATTAAAGCAACCAAAGCGGCGTCGGCAACATATTCCTGAAAAGTCTCGTTTTTGGCAACGAAGTCGGTTTCGGAGTTAACTTCAACAACGGCGCCTTTGTTACCTTCCACGGCAACCGCGACCAGTCCCTCGGCAGCGATACGGCTGGCTTTTTTGGCAGCAGAGGCCAAACCTTTTTTGCGCAGCCAGTCAACAGCAGCTTCCATATCCCCGTTGCATTCAGTCAAAGCTTTTTTGCAGTCTAACATACCGGCGCTTGTTGATTCGCGCAGTTCTTTTACCATAGCGGCTGTAATATTTGTCATTAATAAAAATCCCCTTTTGAATTTGAATATGGCGATATTCTAAGAAACCATCCTTAAAATACCGCCATGATTTTCTTGATAATATCTGAAATTAAAGTCGTCAGAAACTATTCTTCGGTTTTTTCTTCGGCTTTAGCGGCTTTTTTCGGAGCTCTTTTCTTCGGAGCTTTTTCAGCAGCGGCTTCAACCATTTCTTCGACTTTAACGCCCTGAGCAGCGATTTCGGCGGACATACCGTCCAAAACTGCGCCGGAAACCAGTTCCGAATAGAATTGGATGGCACGGATCGCATCGTCGTTGCCCGGTACCGGGAAGTCTACGGCATTGGGGTCTGCATTGGTATCGCAGATACCGATTACAGGAATGCCCAATTTTTTAGCTTCTTTAATGGCCAGGCTTTCTTTCGGCGTGTCGATAACGAACAGCAGGTCGGGCTGACCGCCCATGTTCATAATGCCGCCGAGTTCCAGAGCCAGTTTTTCCTGTTCTTTTTTCAGGTTCAAAACTTCTTTCTTGGTGTAACCCTCGTAAGAGTTTTTCTCAGCCATTTCATTTAATTTAGCAAGGCGGGAGATTGATTTGTAAACAGTCTTCCAGTTGGTGAGCATACCGCCCAGCCAACGGTGGTTTACATAGTACTGTCCGCAACGCTCGGCGTTTTCCTTGATGATGTCCTGAGCCTGTCTTTTGGTGCCGACGAACAAAACCTTACCGCCGTTGGCAGCAATCTCGCGAGCCGCATTCAGGGCAGAATACAGCATCGGATAAGTTTTCTGCAGGTCGATAATGTGAATGTTGTCTTTTTTACCGTAAATGAACGGAGCCATTTTCGGGTTCCAGCGACGAGCATGGTGACCGAAGTGAACGCCAGCTTCAACCATCTGACGCAATGTAAATGTTGGAATTGTCATATTTTTTATCCTATTTTCCAGTTAAACCTCCGCAGACTCTGAACCACTTGCGCGGCACCGGAGCGAAATGAGAAACATTCCGTTTATCTGCGTGTGAATTACGGCGCGACTCAAAAAGGCGCGTCCGGGACTCTTTTTATACGTATCTATTGATAAATGCAAGCATTTTTTACGCTTCGGCGCAAAAAACGCCGCGGGGCAGACGGCACTTAAAATTTGTTTGTATTTGCAGTTTATTCCTTGCAAAACCCGCGGAAATACTGTAGTTTATCGCTAAATTTGAAAGTTTTGAGGATAAGATGAGCGATTTATTTGAAACGACAACCGCGCCCGAAGTCAAGGAATACAGCGCGCAAAGCATTGAGGTTCTGGAAGGGCTGGAGCCGGTCAGACACCGTCCCGGCATGTATATCGGCGGCACCGACGAAACGGCTTTGCACCACCTGGTGGCGGAAATTCTCGACAACTCCATGGACGAGGCGGTGGCCGGTTTTGCCAACCATATCGACGTGACGCTGAACGCCGATTATTCGGTTACGATTACCGACAACGGCCGCGGCATTCCGGTAGACCCGCATCCTAAATATCCGAACATGTCGGCTTTGGAAGTGATTATGACCATGCTGCATTCGGGCGGAAAGTTCGGCGGCGGCGCCTATAAGGTTTCCGGCGGTCTGCACGGCGTGGGCCTGTCGGTTGTCAACGCCTTGTCCGAAAAGCTGGTCGTTGAAATCGCCCGCGACAAGAAGCTTTATCGGCAGGAATATGCCAAAGGCAAGCCGCTGACGGCGCTGGAACTTGTCGGCAACGCGCCCAACCGCCGCGGCACGTCCATTACGTTTAAGCCGGATCCGGAAATCTTCGGCGTCAATTCCAACCTGTCGCCGAATCGGATTTACCGCATGGCGCGTTCCAAGGCCTTTTTGTTCAAAGGAATCCTGATTAACTGGAAATGCGCGCCGGAAGTTCTGGGCGAAGGCGAAGCCACGCCGCCGGAAGCGGAGCTGCATTTTCCCAACGGACTGAAAGACTTCTTAAATTATCAAATCGGCGCCCGCACCACCATCAACCGTACCATGTTTGCCGGTGATGCAGAGCTGGCCAACGACGAAGGCAAAGTCGAATGGGCCATTACCTGGCCGGAAGACGAAAGCGGCTTTTGTTACTCTTACTGCAACACGGTTATCACGCCGCAGGGCGGAACGCATGAAATGGGCTTCAAATCCGCTCTTGTCCGCGGCCTTAAGGAATACGGCGAAATGGCCAACATCAAAAAGGCTGCCGGCATCACCGCCGAAGACTTTTTGAGCGACGCCTGCATTATGCTTTCGGTTTTTATCCGCGACCCGCAGTTTCAGGGACAAACCAAAGACAAGCTGACTTCCACCAAAGCCATTCGTCTGGTGGAACAGGCAGTTAAGGATTCTTTCGACCATTGGCTGACTTCCGACACGGAGAACGCCAGCGCTTTACTGGAATATGTCATTGACCGTGCCGAAGCCCGCAAGAAAAAGAAAGAGGAAAAAGTACAAAACCGCAAGACGCCGACCAAAAAACTGCGTCTGCCCGGCAAACTGGCCGATTGTTCGCAGGCGGCGGCCGAAGGCACCGAAATCTTTATCGTTGAGGGAGATTCTGCCGGCGGGTCGGCCAAACAGGGTCGTGACCGCTTTACGCAGGCGATTTTGCCTTTGCGCGGAAAAATCCTGAACGTGGCCAGCGCTTCTCTTGACAAGATTCTGCAAAATCAGGAAATCAAAGATATGTGCGAAGCCTTGGGCTGCGGCGTTAAGGAAAATTACAAGGAAGAGAATCTGCGTTATGAAAAAATCATCATCATGACCGATGCCGACGTCGACGGCGCGCATATCGCTTCACTGCTGATGACTTTCTTTTACCAGCAGATGCCGAAACTGATTGAAAACGGGCATTTGTTTATCGCCACGCCACCGTTGTATAAAATCGTGGTCGGCGCCAACAATTATTATGCTTTGGACGATGACGACAAGGACAAAATTCTGGCCAAGGTGGTGAAAGGCAATCAAAAGCCCGATATCAGCCGCTTCAAAGGTTTGGGAGAAATGAGCGCCCAACAGCTCAAAGAAACCACCATGGACAAGAAAAACCGGATGCTTTTGAAAGTTCTGCTGCCCAACACCAATACCGAAGAAGGCAAAGAAGAAGCTTTTGAAACGCGCCGTCAGGTCGAGCGTCTGATGGGCAAGAATCCGGAAACCCGTTTCAAATTCATTATTGAGCGCGCCAAATTCGTCGACGATTTGGACATTTGAGCCGGGGCCTCTTTATCTATAATGCAGGTTTGACACAACATGATCAGAAAAGCAACAAGGCAAGACACGGACAAGATTATGAAAATCTGGCTGGATGCCAGCGTAAAAGCACATCGTTTCATTAGCGAAGAATTTTGGAAAGCGCACATGAACGAGGTACGCGACGTTTATCTGCCGCAGGCCGAAACCTTTGTTTATGAAGACCGCCACCAGCTCAAAGGCTTTATCAGCGTGATATTGGACAACTTTATCGGCGCATTGTTCGTCGATACGGAAAACCAAAATCAGGGAATCGGCACCAAGTTGCTGGAATATGTGCGGCAAAACCGCTCTTCGCTGACCTTAAAAGTATATACGCAGAACGAAAAAGCGCTGAATTTTTATCAGAAAAACGACTTTAAAATCGTTGCCGAAAAAAAAGACGAACAGACCGGCGCCGAAGAACTTATTCTGAGCTGGGCGCAGGGCTGCAAAAACAACCGCCGTCTCAAATCCGGACAATAAATTTATTTTGAATCTTGCAGGCGTTTGATAAAGTCAGGCGGGTCAAAACCGACGGCTTCGGCAATTTCAAGAAATTCTATCAAATCCAGACGGCGCTCGCCTTTTTCATATTTGGAAACATAAGTCTGATTTACGCCCAGCTTATCAGCAACCAAAGCTGGGGAAAGCTTTGCCTTTTCCCTTTCGGCCTTCAGCATTTCACGCATTTTTAAATATGCAGGAGAATAAATAGACTTTGTCATTTAGGTTCTTTTTAAAAGTTTCGCTGGACTTTGCACGCGTTTTGGCGGCGGCCGGAATGTGGAAAATGCATTTGGATGATTAAAAGTGTTGACAGAAGCAAAAAGTTTTTTTATATTGCGTTTGTTCTTGGGGTTATAGCTCAGCTGGGAGAGCGCTTGAATGGCATTCAAGAGGTCAGGAGTTCGATCCTCCTTAGCTCCACCAATTCCTAAAGCACCGCCAAGCGCGGTGCTTTTTTACAAACGGGGTCATAGCTCAGTTGGGAGAGCGATTGGTTCGCAATCAATAGGTCGGGAGTTCGATCCTCCCTGGCTCCACCAATTTTTCAAAAGCACTGTTTCTTTCAGCAGTGCTTTTTTTGTCAGCCGCTCAAACTTCGCTTAACGCTCGTTTTCCCGGGGGAGGATACCTTCGGCATCTAATTGCGCCGTCATTGCTTTTGCAATCCCGCCTCAATAAGATGTTACGAAGAACTGGCAGAACCCAAACACCATACACAGGTGTTTGGGTCTTAGCGTTCCCTGGCTCCACCAATTTTTCAAAAGCACTGTTTCTTTCAGCAGTGCTTTTTTTGTCAGCCGCTCAAACTTCGCTT
>CALXRQ010000001.1 GCA_944390895.1 uncultured Alphaproteobacteria bacterium | reverse complement strand
CGCCCGTAGCTCAATTGGATAGAGCATCTGACTACGGATCAGAAGGTTGTAAGTTCGAATCCTGCCGGGCGCGCCAGTTTTTAAAAGCTTTCTTATAGATTAAGGAAGCTTTTTTTATTAATAACATTGCTGTTTTTAAGCCGATTGTTACATAACGAACCGCCAATTTTCAAAAAAAGCCTCCATCAGGAGGCTTTTTTATAGCGCGAAATTTTCCGCCTAGACCTTTTCACACTGCGGATATACGCGATCTCGGATAATCAGGGTATTCTCATCGCCCTTGTTCCAAAAAACCACGCCGGTGGCTTCGTTTTCATATTTAGCCCCCGAGGCAGCAATCGTTTGAATCAGAAGATTGTTGACGCCGTTGATTCTCAAGACCATTGAATCGCCGTTAAAGGCCTGAACCGAAACGACCTGATCCCCGCATTTCCAGTCCACGTGTTTTTCCACTTCGGGCTTATGCGCGCAACCGACCAGCAAAACCGGAATCATCAACAGTAAAAACTTATTCATATCTTATCCTTTCCGTCATGAGTTTTACTTAGATGTATTCCTTAAACTTCAAAAATCAAGGTACAAAAAAAACGCCGGCCATTGGGGACGGCATTTGGATGTCAGGCAACGAACAAGTCTTTGATTTTATCCAAAAAGCTTTTGGATTCCGGCTGGCAGGCATCATCTTTGCTGATGGCGCGAAACTCTTCCAAAAGCTCTTTCTGGCGGGCCGAAAGATTGACCGGCGTTTCAACCCGGAGTTTGACAAACAGGTCGCCGCGGCGGGTCGAACGCAGCATGGTCATCCCCTGACCTTTTATTTTGGCTACCTGATCATTTTGGGTTCCGGGTTCAATGTCCAGTTCGATTTTTTCGCCGTCTATCGAGGGAATATTCACTTTTCCGCCCAGAGCGGCACAAGTCATCGAAATCGGCACCGAAGCATAGAGGTTGGCGCCCTCGCGGCTGTAAAGCTTGTGGTCTTTGATGCTGATGAAGACATAAAGATCTCCGTTTTCGCCGCCGCGCAGACCGGCCGTTCCCTCGCCGGAGATGCGCATTCTGGTGTCGTCCTCGATTCCGGCCGGAATTTTAACTTTCAGCGTTTTTTCCTGAGCGACGAATCCCTCTTCGGCGCAGGGTTTTGCTTTGTCTTTTACCAGACGGCCGCTACCGCCGCATTTGGGGCAGGTGGTTTCAACAATGAAAAAACCGCCCTGCTGACGACGGATTTTGCCGCTTCCGCGGCAATCGGGACAAACCGGCGCTTCTTTGCCGTCGGCGGTTCCGTGACCGTGACAGTCTTCGCAAACCCTGGTGGTCGGAATTTTAATTTCCTTTTCAACACCGGCAAAAGCTTCTTCCAGAGAAATTTCCAGATTATAGCGCAGATCCGAACCGCGTTCGGACGAACTGCGCGGACGGGCACCGCGCCCCCCGCCCATAAACTCGGAAAAAATGTCGGAAAAGACATCGGAAAAACCGCCGGCACCGAAATTGAACTCAAAACCGCCGAACGGATTGCCGCCGGCGCCGTTCATGCCGCCGGCAAAAGCCTGATGCCCGTAACGGTCATAGGCCGCACGCTTCTGTTCGTCTTTCAAAACCTCATAGGCTTCGTTAATTTCTTTGAATTTGGTCTCCGCTTCCTGATTGCCGGGATTGCGGTCCGGATGATATTTCATGGCCAGACGACGGTACGATTTTTTGATTTCCTCACCGCTGGCCGTTTTGCTTACTTCCAAAAGTTCGTAATAATCTTTTTCGGTCATTTCTCTTACACTGCAAAAAAAATTAATTAAAAGCTAGTTGTTATTTAAGGTTTTTAGAGAAAGAAAGCAAGCTTTTTGAATAACTAATTAAAAATTAAGCATTTAATATTACACTTTTGTTAAAAGAGATTCTGTTGGACAAAAATATTTGCCAAAATAGCAAAATAATGGTAATATGTGTTCATATATATAAATATTTTGGAGACTTGAAATGGCCAGATATACCAATGATAACGTTAGAAATAACGCCGACTTTCTGAATTTTATCAAAAACGAATACGGATATGACAGCACCGAGGCCATTCCGGCATTTGAATACAATGCGATTCTGTATAAATTCAAAGCAAAAGAAAATGACTTTGACGACGAAGATTTTGCCGCTCTGGAAGCTTATGCGGACAATGAAAAGCTTCAGGACATTGTGGACATTTACTATCCGGAAAAAACAGTCAAAGACTTGAGTATGGAAGACACGGCTTTTGTTCAGGCCATTGCCCGGGAAACAGCCAACAATCCCGATGTATCCCTTGATATAATCAGAGAATCGCGCCGCCAGAAAAAAATCCAGGCGGCAGCCGAAGCCTCAAAACACTACTCCAAAGAAGATCTTGACGGCATTATGAAAGCCCATGAGGTTTATCTGCAGGCTCCCGACGAGGTTCAAAACCACGAAACGCTGAAAGCCGACCGTGAAAAAGCGCCGGCTCAAAGAACGGTTTCCGGCGACGGCAAAGAAGCAACGCTGGCAGGGATCGTTGCCGGCCTTCAGAGAAACGCCCAAGAACGCGAAAAGCCGCAAGACCGCGGTGCAGCGGGAATCGTCATTAACGAAACGACGGAAAAAGAACTGCAAAAAGACGAACGGGAAAGCGGCATTAATAAACTGCAGCAAAATGAAGGCGAAAACGCCCGCATCCGCAGTGACCACAACCTTTCCAACGAGCAGAAACTGGCTGCGGTCAGACTTTTGGTCATGTCCAACATGGAAGTCATTTCCGCCGAAGACTACAAAAAATATTCAACCGACATTCGCGGCGAAGACATTCAAAAGGCGCAGGAAGCCTTTGAATTTGTCGACAACGCCGAAGAAAAGGTCAAAAAGCCTGAAGAATATAAGAATCAAATGGTTGACGTGTTGCTGAACCGGGATCTGTCGGTGCTGATGACACCGGAAATGACCACCGTCGCCTACGACAACCTGCAAAAACGAATCGCCGAAGCGGAAAAACAGGCAAAGAAAGAAAAATCCGACGAAGCAGATCAAAACGTTGCCGCTCTCAATACTAAACTGGAAGACGTTTTGTCCCGTATGGACAGCCTGCAAAGCGATTTCAAAAACAAACGCGGCTTTTATCTTTTAGATGTTACAAACGCTGCCGACGCCTATGACGGCTACATGCACATGTTTGACGTCCGCCAGAAAGACCTGGATGCCAAAAACAAGGCTCTGGAACAGGACAAAAAAGAACTTGACGCCGAAGCAGACAAAGAGCGTATTGCCGAAATCGACAAGGAAATGGCGGCAAACGAAGCGGTCAAAAACGAATACGGGCAGTCTCAACAGGATATGGATGAGATTATTGCCACCTATGACGAAAAATGGAATATCCCGAGCGGCAAGAATCCCCGCGACACGGCCATCCGCTTTAACGACCGCATCAAAACCGGCAGCAAGATTCTCGACGAGCTCAAATTTAACGAAGAAACGCTCGGCAGCGAACTTTTGGCCGAAGTCAGCAAATTCAAGTTCAATGACAAAGACGGCAAACCGATTCCGCAGTTTATCGACCCCAAAAATCCGGAAACCAAGAGCGACGTATGGCGCGAGGGTCTGGAAGTTGATCCGAACGGACAACTGGCTACGGTTTTGAAACTGGCCGGAAACGACTCCCTGATGGAAAATCTGGGTTCAAAAGAAAAAATCACCAAAGAAAAAATGGTTGAAGAACTCAAGAGCAATGTTCCGTTCAAACTGTTTGAAATGTACAACGCCGAGGAAACCATCCGCGGCGCGGTTGAAGACCCCGAAAAATTCACAACCAAAAAAGAACAGTATCTGGCCGAATTTCAGGCCAAGCTGAATAATCCGGAAATTCCGCTCGGCATTTCTCCGGAAGGCTATAACGCCGCCATCGACGATCAGGTCAACAAGGTCGAGGTTTATGCCAACCGTCTGGATCGCAAACTCGGTAAAGCCAACACTGAATTTACCAAAGCGGTATTGTTTGAGCAGGTGCAGAAGATTGACCGGCAGGCTCCGAATCGCGGCAAGAAGAGCAAAGATATTAAAAAAGGCGCCATGAAACGCGCTTTGTGGGGCGTGGCAATAGGCGGAACCATGGCTTATGTCGGTTCGCGTCTGGTTACCAACGCCGTCGCTACCGGAGGCATTTCCGTTATCGGAAGTTCCGCTTTGGCACTTGGCACCGCCGTTACCGTCGGCGCCGCTGCGACTGCCATGCAAATATGGTCCCGCAAGAAAGCCGCCAAAAAACGCGGTGAAAAATACGGCTGGAAAGAATTCAAAAAAGACAAAATGCTGCACGCTTCCATCGCAACGACGACACTGGCCTGCGCTTCGG
The DNA here is from genome assembly GCA_944390895.1 of uncultured Alphaproteobacteria bacterium. Taxonomy (GTDB): domain Bacteria; phylum Pseudomonadota; class Alphaproteobacteria; order RF32; family CAG-239; genus CAJLXD01. Next base: position 111,276 of record CALXRQ010000001.1, on the reverse strand, counting down.
CCGCATTTGCCATGGCCAACGCACCGGAACTGTCAATCCCGGCTGCAGCCTGCGCCATCGGTTCGTTCGGTATGGGCGCCGGCCTGCGTTTTGCTCAGCCGTATCGCGAAATGCGCCTGAAAGGTCACGGCAAAGTTACGGCCTTTGCTCTCGGCGCCGCCAACGCCGCTGCCGTTTTTGCCGGAGGATATCTGGGCAGACAACACGGTTTGGGCGACATTACGCCGACGCAGCATGAAGAAATCACCGGATATAAAGACGTTAAGGTCGGTGAGGTGAAAACCTACAGCGAAGACCAGATTGCAAAGGTTACCGAACGCAACAATACTGACAGTATGTGGGAATACCGCGGCGAAGGACCGCATGACATTCCGGCATACCGCAATCCGGACAATTATTCAAACGAAGCCTGGTGGACACCGGAACAGCATGACAAGGCCATTGCCGCTTTGAAAGAGCAGATGCCGAAACTGGGCTGGAAAGAAGGCGTCGGCAACGAAGAGGTTATGCTGCGCAAGCTGGCTTCTTTTGAAAGGCTGCACCGCAACAGCGATTTTGTGTTGCCGGACGGCCAAACTGTCGGCGAAAAGTTCGGCGACTACAAAGCCCTGCTGGACGGACTGCTGGAAGGCAAACTGACGCCGGAAGGCGCCAAACAGCTTGACGTTATTCAGTATAACGTCGGCGAAAACGGCCACTCCAAAATTTTGGACAGCCTCGGCGGCGAACTGTATTCTTATCAGGACCATCCGCACGGAATCCACAGCGAAGACGTTATGGACAAAGTGCCGGTCAAGACCATGGTTGACGACAAAGTCAACGCTCCCGGCGGCGGCGTCTTCGGATGGGTGGTATCTTCCTGGAACAAGCTGAAAAACAAAATTCGTCCCGGAACCAAAGCCGACAAGGTAGAGAAAAAGGAAAAGCCGAAACCCGAGCCCGAAAAGCCTGTTATCCCGGTGATTGTTCCCGAGAAACCGAAGCCGGAACCGGAAAAACCGGTTGTGGTACCGGTACAGCAGGAAGAGAAACCGAATAATCTGATGCTTGACGAATATAAAATCGTTTACGGCATAGAACCGGAAACGACCCCTGGCAAAGACAAGGCCTGGAAAGAATATTGCCAGCGCGTGGAAGAAGAACGCAAGGCTACCGCTCCTGACAAGGATATGAACGCGTTTCTGCTTGACCGCCGTCAGAAGCTTGACGAAACCATTATGAACAACGTTGTCAGCGAAAACGACGTCACGGAAGCAGGCAAACCTATCCGCAGCGATTATATGGCAAAAAAAGCCAAAGACGACCGCGGCAAAGCCGGCGTTGTCATGGAAGCCCGTCAGAATCTGATGCAGAGCAACCTGACCAAGGACAACTTCCTGCACAAGATTACGCTGAGTCACTTTACCAAGTTTATGGACCACTTTGTCAAGCATGACGAAGTCGTGGCCGACGGTTCTCGTAACATCGCCCTTAATCCGAAGCTTAAAGACAAGTATAAAAAAGAGGGCAGCAAAGTTGCCATTGTCGATCTGAACCAATATCTGGTCGAGGGCAAACCTTTGGACACGGCCAAACAAAAAGTCAGCGGCAAAGATGCCCGTCAGGCCATGACAGACCTGAAAAAGACTTATGAACGTTAAGGAACGTGTCAATGGAAAAAACGGAAATTTCTTCCGAAGAAATCGAAGTCATCCGGAACAGTGCGCCTTATCGGGAATTTGTCAGGGCGCACCCCGATGCTTCGCCGGAAAAGTTTATTGAAGAACATATCAAAGATCTTCAAGGGTATCTGTTTAAGAAAAAATATAACCGCGCGTTGACGCCGCTGCAACATTATTTATCGCTCGGAACCGCCCGACGTCAGGAACTGCTGGCGGAATGGGGTGCTTCTGCGCCCGCGGTTGCGGACAACGTGCGGACGGATGAAGCGCCAAACAGTCCGGCCGAAGAAAAAAACGTGACCGACAGAGAGAAAACGGAAGAAAAAAGCCGCAACGAACAGCCGCAGCCGGGGGAACATAACAACCCAAAAGAAGAAGAGAAAGCGCCGCGGCAGGAAATTCGCCGTTATCTGAAAATGGATCCGGCCGAACTGCTGGTTAATGCGTTTGATTATGACGTTGACGACAAAGGTTACATTTTGGCCGCTGACAAACCGATGGTTTTGCAGTTGTGGAAAAATGAAAAATTCCGCGCCGAATGGGATAAATTCATTCAAAAAGTCGAGAATGCCGAAATTGCCCTGCCCCGTTCAAAGCTTTATACGGCGGCAGTCGCATATATTTGTGAACGGCTGGGCAGAGAACAGGCGCCGAAAGAACATTTGCAGGCCGACCGCCTTATTGATTTTTCAACCGACAGGCTGTTTAAGGACTTGGCGGAAAACATTCCCGAACTGGCACGCGACAAAGACGGCAAGACACCGGAAAACCGTCAGAGAATCGTCGATTTTATGCGTTTTACGGAAAGCGGCAAAAAAAGCCGCGAGGCGATAAAAAACAAGGACTGGGATTTTCTGCGTAAAGAATACATCCGCTTTCCCAAAGTTCCGACGCAAATTTTATTTAACATATACCAAACCCAGCTGCAAAAAGAGCAAAACGACGAACGTTTTGACTCTCTGCTGGAAAAATTTACCGCTTATGCCGATGACAAGGAACGGCTTCTTGTTCTGTTGAAAGCCGTATATAAAGACGATGCCGGCCATGACGGCGACCGTGCTGAAATGCTGCGCCGGATTATCCTTATGCGTTTTGAAGATATCCGCCGCGGAAAATGGAAAATCAGCAACGATGACGAACTGAAAGCAATCGAAGACTTCATCAGGGCGGAAAAAGAAAGAAATGCAGACTTTGCCGCCAAGCTTGAGATTAACCGGGCAATAGTAAATTACAAAAAGAAAAAGGCTGAGAAACCGGTGCCGGAGAAAGCGGAAGACACGGCAGCAGTCATCGTGCGCGAAGGAGTTGCCGCAAAAGGCGATGAATCGCCGCAAGCGGCAAAGCCGGCTTCAACAGAGCGTACCGAAGCGGCGGCAGAGGCCGAAGCCGCCGGCAAACAAGAGCATCTTTCCACAGAAGAAAAGGCGGAAACAAAAACCGTCAAGACGGCGTCTGAAGCTTCAGACGCCCATGAAAACTCAGATGACCGTGCCACTGCCGTCTGGCAGAAAAAAACCGTTCTCTCATGGAAAAAATGGGCGCAAAAAAATGACAAGACCGTTGCGGAATATGTGCCGGAAGAAGATCCGCAGGCTCTGGGCATAAAAATATATAAGGACGAAGCCGCCCAAAAAGCCGAACAGGCCGAAACGGACATTTTATATAAAAATCCGAAAGAAATCATCGTTAGCGGAAAAACCGACGTCAGCCTTTTTGAAAACATTGTTGCCGAAGCCAAGAAAAACAGCCCGGAAATTAAGTTCGGCGAGATAAAATCTCCCGACTTCAAAGCCAAATTATGGCTGGCCTGCCTGCGAGACAAAGACATTAAAGTTATTGATGCACCGAAAATACGAGATTTGCAGGGCGCCGATCCGGCGATTATCGAGGAAATAAAGAAAATCAAAGCCGAGAGATACAAACATTATACGGAAACCAAAAACAAGAAAGACAAAACCGCTCCGATGCCTCAGAGAGACGGGCGCTGAATTTTGCATCTTGTCATAAAAAAACCCCGTCATATGACGGGGTTTTTCTGTAATGAAAGGCTGTTTACTTCACTTCTTCAAAGTCAGCATCAACGACTTTTTCGTCTTTCGGCTGCTCTGCGGAAGCTCCGGCTTCGGGACCTGCGGCGCCTTGGGTTCCGGCCGCACTTTCAGCCTGTTTGTACATCGCTTCGCCAAGTTTCATGGAAGCCTGCATCAGACTTTCGGTCTTGGCTTTGATATTGCTCAAATCATCGCCTTCCAGAGCGGATTTCAGAGTTTTGATTTCTTCTTCAATCTTACTCTTCTCGGCCGGGCTCAGCTTGTCACCGTGTTCTTTAAGCGTTTTCTCGGTGCTCAAGACCAAAGATTCACCCTGGTTTTTGGCTTCAACCAATTCCTTGCGCTTTTTATCGGCTTCGGCATTGGCTTCGGCATCCTTAACCATCTTTTCGATATCGGCATCGGACAAGCCGCCGGAAGCCTGAATGCGGATGGTCTGCTCTTTGTTGGTAGCCTTATCTTTAGCCGAAACGTTGACAATGCCGTTGGCGTCAATATCAAAGGTTACTTCAATCTGCGGCATACCGCGCGGTGCAGGGGGAATACCGACCAAATCAAACTGACCAAGCAGCTTGTTGTCTGCGGCCATTTCGCGCTCGCCCTGGAAAACACGAATGGTTACGGCACTCTGACCGTCTTCGGCGGTTGAGAAAACCTGAGACTTGCGGGTCGGAATGGTGGTGTTGCGGTCAATCAGGCGCGTAAAGACACCGCCCAGCGTCTCAATACCCAAAGACAGCGGGGTAACGTCCAGCAGCAATACGTCTTTAACATCGCCCATCAGAACGCCGCCCTGAATGGCTGCGCCGACGGCAACGACTTCATCGGGGTTAACGCCTTTGTGCGGCTCTTTACCGAAAATCTCCTTTACCTTTTCCTGAACTTTGGGCATACGGGTCATACCGCCGACCAGAATGACTTCGCTGATTTCGTTGGCTTTCAAACCGGCATCGGCCAAAGCTTTTTTGCAGGGCTCGACGGTTTTTTCAATCAAATCGCCGACCAAGTCTTCCAGTTTGGCGCGGGTCAGTTTGATGTTCAGGTGTTTCGGACCGGTTGCGTCAGCCGTAATAAACGGCAGATTGATTTCGGTCTGAGTGGTTGATGACAATTCGATTTTGGCTTTTTCCGCCGCTTCTTTCAAACGCTGCAGAGCCAGACGGTCGTTTTTCAGATCAATGCCCGACTCTTTCTTGAACTCTTCAACCAGGTAGTCCAAAATACGACGGTCAAAGTCTTCGCCGCCGAGGAAGGTATCGCCGTTGGTGGATTTTACTTCAAAAACGCCGTCGCCGATTTCCAAAATGGAGATATCAAAGGTACCGCCGCCAAGGTCATAAACGGCAATGGTGCCGGAAGCCTTTTTATCCATACCGTAAGCCAAAGCCGCAGCCGTCGGCTCGTTGATGATACGCAAAACATCAAGGCCGGCGATTTTTCCGGCGTCTTTGGTCGCCTGACGCTGAGAATCGTTAAAATATGCCGGAACGGTAATGACGGCTTTTTCGATTTTTTCGCCAAGATAGCTTTCGGCATATTCTTTAATCTTCTGCAAAACGATTGCCGAAATCTGCGAAGGCGCATATTTCTGGCCTTTGACTTCAACCCAGGCGTCACCGTTGTCACCTTCGATAATTTTATAAGGAACAATGTTCTTGTCTTTGCTGACTTCCGGCGAATCATAACGGCGACCGATCAGTCTTTTGATGGCAAACAGCGTATTCTCCGGATTGGTTACGGCCTGACGTTTGGCCGGAAAGCCGACCAGGCGCTCCGTGTCCGTAAAGGCAACCATCGAGGGAGTGGTTCTGGCACCTTCAGAGTTTTCCAAAACCTTGGCTTCTCCGCCTTCCATAACGGCAAAGCAGGAGTTGGTGGTACCAAGGTCAATACCGATTACTTTATTGCTCATATTTTTATTTCCTTTTGTTATAAAACTTATATCTAAAATCTTTCTATAAACTTATATAGGGAGACAAAACGAGCTATGCAAGTCTGCGAGACTAAATTTTGCAATTTTTTTGGGAGCGGCGTTTAATATTTGGTGCGGCCGGAAATTTCATAGCCGGTATAACCGTCAACGACCGAATTGGCAAAGGCGAAATCCGTCGAATTTACGGCATGGACACGGTACAGCGTTTCTCCCTGTTCCACGCGGTCGCCGACCTTTTTCAAAAGATCGAGTCCGGCGCCCGGATACTGCGCTGCGCCGGCCAGCACGCCGATACGGTTGATGCGCTCGTTGTCTATGCTTTCCACTACACCGCTGATGTTCGATACAATATCGCGGGTCAAATGCCCCAGCTGCGGCTGCGGCGCTTTGCCCTGAGCATGAATAATCTTGTTAATGGCTTCCAGCGCGCGACCGGACGACAGAATTTCCTTGGCGACATGATAACCCTGCCCGCCGCGGAGCTTGGGATCAAACTCTAAGATACGCCCCGCCAGGAACAGTGATTTTTCTTTCAAGTCCTGCGGCGCGTCCTCCTTATTGCGCAAAACTTTCATAACATCTCTGGCTTCCAGAACCGCGCCGACACCGTTGCCGATCGGTTCGCTGCCGTCAGTAATGACGGCGTCAATTTCAATGGAAAGCATATCCCCGACATATTCTATCAGTTTGCGCAGACGCATGGCCTCGCCGGTGCGTTTAATACGAGAATTGGGACCGACCGGAATGTCTATGACCAGATGGGTTACGCCGGCGGCCAGCTTAATGGCCAGAATGGAAGCGGCAATATGGTGAAGCTGGGTCAGACCGATGTTGCGTTCAACCGAAGACACCAGTTTGTTGGCAGCGGCAATGGACAGGCCTTCATAATTGACAATGGCGCCGCGGTTTTCCTTAATCAGGCGTTTCAAATCCGCTTCGTCCAAATCTACATTGGCCAAAACCGCCATGGTGTCCGCCACGCCGGCGCAGGACGTCAGGGATCGCGACGCAGTTTTGGGCATCGGCAAACCATAAGCCGAAACAATCGCGGTGATGATGATGTCGGTCTTGTTGCCCGGCACACCGCCCAGACAATGATGGTCAACCACAATGCTTTCATTGTCCCAGTGCAGGGTGTTGTCGCCAACCAGCGCCTCGGTAAACGACAAAACCTCGGGCGCGGTCATAAAAGAGCCGCTGGCTACCAGAAACGAGGCAATATCCATATTGGAATAACGTTTGGTCGCAATGTCGTTGACGATGGCGCTGTATTCTCCGGAACTTAAGATGTTGCCGGCAATTTTGCGTTTAATGGACGCCAGGCTCGGCGGCGGCGAAGACAACGTCATGGTAATATTGGCGCCTTCGGGCAGGTTTATCATATTAAAAGCTTCGGTATTCAAAGCGAGTTCGGTCGGTTTGACAACCCGCTCGTCATCAACCACCTGCAAAAAGGCAAAAACCGGCTTTACCCCGCCGTGGATTTCGACTTTGGTCAGGCTTTCGATGTCATCTACCTTGTAGGCCGAACAATCCCGATGGATATAAGCCAGATTTTCATTAAACGAATTGATAGCCAGGTGTTTCAGTGTCAGCATTTTCGGTCCGAATTAAGATAAATTGAGAATATGAAAGATTATGTCATAAGATTATTTAACAAACAATAAAAAACCATTAAAAAAGCTCCGTCTCAAAGCAAGACGGAGCTTATGTCTTTAATCTCAAACCCTTTCGCTAACGGGCCGCAATCGACAAAGTGTTAAGCTTGGGCTTCTGGTGCGTAAGAATGCTGATGACTTTCACCAGTTCATTTTTCATTTCGCTGCGGGAGACCACAATGTCAACCATGCCGTGCTCTTTAAGATATTCGGCACGCTGGAAGCCTTCCGGCAGTTTTTCGCGAATGGTCTGCTCAATCACGCGAGCGCCGGCGAAACCGATCATGCATCCTTTTTCGGCAATATGGACGTCACCCAGCATGGCAAAAGACGCCGAAACGCCGCCGGTGGTCGGATCGGTCAAAACAGAAATAAACGGGAGGCCTTTTTCCTTGACCATATTAACCGCCGCCGTGGTACGCGCCATCTGCATCAGGGACAAAATGCCTTCCTGCATGCGGGCACCGCCGGAAGCGGCAACCGTAATCAACGGGCAGTTATTTTTCATAGCGACTTCGGCCGCCTTGACAATGCCTTCGCCGACAGCCATACCCATGGAACCGCCCATAAAAGAGAAATCCATTGCCGCAACGACGCAGGTAATGCCGCCGATTTCGCCCTGAGCGACTTTGACGGCGTCTTCTTCGCCGGTTGATTTGCGATATGACTTCAAACGGTCGGTATATTTTTTGGAATCTTTAAAATTCAGAGGATCTTCCTTAAGCTTAGGCAAGGCAATTTCACGATATTCGCCGTTGTCAAAAAGCATTTCCAGACGTTTTTTGATGGCCAAACGCAAATGATGATCGCATTTGGTGCAAACATAATTGCTTTTTTCCAGCTCTTTGGTAAAAAGCATCTGGCCGCAGTTCGGACATTTGGTCCAAAGATTGTCGGCAATCTCCTTGGCGGTGATTTTTTTTACCTTGGGGCGGACAAAGTCAGTTAACCAGTTCATTTCATAAGCCTATAAATTGTTAATACACATTGCGAACAGCTTAATTCTGCTTTCTGGGCTTGAAAAAAGCGGCCAAGCGCTGTTTTATGCTTGGCTTGGGCAGAGAAAGCTCTTTTTCCTTCATAACGGAAATGTTTTCCTGCAGCCCCTCGACTTCCTTAGCCAGCTTCTGCTGCTCTTTGCTGAGCTTCTTATTTTGCTTTTTCTGGTGGCGCAGCGCCCTGCGCAACGGGGAATATCCGAGCCAGGAATCGAGTTTGCCCCAGATAAAGCCGAACAAGACAAAAAAGACAACCGCCACGCTCAAAGAGACGGTGACTTCAATATAAAAGGGCCACAGGCTGAATCTTGCCAAATCGTTATTTACAAAGGCAAAAGCCAAAACAACAGCCAGCAGTAATAATCTGAGAACAATCTTCATAAAATTCATTGTCTGAGGCCCTTTCTAAAAATTGGTTCTTATTGCTCCGAATAATTTAGTTCTTCGGATTCAATAATTCAAACAACTGTTTTCCGGTTTTAAAGTGAGGGATGTTGCGCTCCTCTACCTTTACCTGCTCACCGGTACGCGGATTTTTGGCCACGCGCGGCGTGCGTTTGCGGACGGAAAAAGCGCCGAAGCCGCGAAATTCAACGCGGTCGCCCTTTGCCAGCGAACTGATAATCTTATCAAAAACAACGGCAACAATTCTCTCGACATCCTTTAACATCAGATGGGGGTTCTTATTTGCAATTTTTTCAATTAGTTCTGATCTAGTCACTTTTACCTCTTTATTTCATTATTAATTTTCACAATAAGTTAGCGTCTTTTATTTTATAAATCAATATAGCAGATTACAAAAAAATAAAAAGCTTATTTCAAACTATCCCAAAGCATTGTCAGTCATTGGCAATTTTGTGCTCCAAAGCAAGCCGGGTTTCGCTTTCGCCGAGCTGAAAATCTTCGATTTTCTGAATCCGGCGGGATATTTTGCCGGAAGATACCTTGATATCGTTAATATCCCGTGAAGCCATGTCAAAATGTTTGGACAGATTTTCAATGCGGTCGTCCAGCCGGCCGATATCATCGACAAGGATTCCGACTTCTTTTTGGATAACGCCGGCCTGTTCGCGCATGGAAGCGTCTTTCAAAATCGCCCGGACGGTATTCAGGGTCGCCATCAGCGTGGTCGGCGAAACAATCCACACCTTGGAACGGTACGAAGCTTCAACCACATCACAGAAATTGGCGTGCAGCTCGGCGTAAATGGCTTCAGAGGGCAGAAACATCAGCGCGGATTCTGCCGTTTCGCTGGTAATGATATATTTTTCGGAAATGTCCTTGATATGTTTTAAGACCGAAGCCCGAAAAAAACGTTCGGCCTCCACTTTTTCGCGGTCGGAAGAAGCCGTGCGCAAAGCATGATAACTTTCCAGCGGAAACTTCGCATCAATAACAATGGTTCCCGGCGGGTTGGGAAGTTTTAAGACGCAGTCGGCGCGTTTCTGGTTGCTCATCACCACCTGAAACTCATAAGCGGAAGGCGGCAGAATCGACTTAACCAGATCATTGAGCTGAATTTCACCGAAAGCGCCGCGCGCCTGCTTGTTGGACAAGACTTCCTGCAGAGATACGACCTGCTCGGAAAGAGAGGATATTTTCTGCTGGGCGACATCAATTTTGGTCAGGCGTTCACGCAGAGCCTGCAGTGTTTCGTTAGTCTTGACCGTTGACTGCTGCAGCCCGTCGCCGACACTTTTGGTCACCGCCAGCAGTTTTTCATCCATAATTTTCAAAACCGCCATTTTCTGCTCGTTAATGGCATCGGAAATACGGGTTTGTTCCTGACGGCTTTGTTCGGAGACCTGGGCCAGACGCCCTGCCAGTTCGGCCTGACCGCGGAGCAGAGTTTCACTGATGCGATCCAGCTCACGGTTATTTTTTCTAAACAGCAAAAAGCAAATGTTGCCGATGAGCAACAAAAGCACACCGGCAGCAAGAGCTATTTCCAAAACGGAATTATTTGCGAAGACGTTCGTCAAGGTTACGTCCTATTTTCAAAAACTTTTCGGTACGCTGTTTTTTGAGTTCTTCTCCGCTTAACGGCAAGAGCTCTTTCAGATTTTTGAGAATATGGTCGCCGACGCGTTCGATAATGCGCTGCGGATCGCGGTGCGCACCGCCCAGAGGCTCGGCTATAATCTCATCAATAACGCCGAATTTTTTCAAATCCTGCGCTGTCAGCTTCAGGGCTTCGGTCGCTTCGCGAACCTTGTCGGCCGAACGCCAGAGAATAGAGGCGCAGCCTTCCGGAGAAATGACCGAATAAATGGAATGTTCCAGCATAAGGATTTTGTTGGCAGTGGCTATGGCAATGGCGCCGCCGGAACCGCCCTCGCCGATAACAACCGAAACAATCGGCGCCCGAACCTGCAGACATTTTTCTATCGAAGAGGCAATGGCTTCGGCCTGACCGCGGGCTTCAGCCTCAATGCCGGGAAAAGCTCCGGCGGTATCAACAAAGCAAATGACCGGAAGATTGAACTTGTCAGCCAAATCCATAAGCCGCTGCGCCTTACGATAGCCCTCGGGCTTGGCCATGCCGAAGTTGTATTTGACGCGGCTTTCCAAATCGTGCCCTTTTTCCTGCCCCAGCACAACGACGGAAATGTTTTTGAAACGGCCGATGCCGCCGACCATGGCTTCGTCATCGGCAAACAGGCGGTCTCCGCACAGCGGCGTGAAATCTTCAATCAGGGCATGGACATAGTCCAGACAATGCGGCCGGTTCGGATGGCGGGCAACCTGCGTTTTTTCCCAAGGAGTCAGATTTGAATAAGAAGACTTCACTTGTCTCTCCAATTTTTGCTGAAGACGCTGAACTTCCTGAGAAATGTCAACGTCCTGGTCTTTGGCCAGATTTTTTAAAGACTCAATTTTGGCTTCAATTTCAACAATGTTTTTTTCAAAATCAAGAACCAAGGTGTTATTATTATTCATTCAACTTCTCTTAAAATTGTTTAAACTGTCTGTGTAGATACCACATTTTTTTTTATCTTTCGACTCTTATTTTAAAATATTGTGTAAATTTTAATTGAAATATCACTTAAATATACTAGTATGAGTAAAGTATTATTCGGGTTTAAGTAATTCTGAAAAGGATTTTTTAGTGCTTGCATTATCTTTTTTTGCCGCCATATTTTCCAGTCTCTTATGGCTGATTTATTCTTTGGCCTACATCAGTGACAACACGGTCGGAATCAAATTCAGCGCTTTGGGAATCGTCGATATTTCAGTTTATGTGGCTTTGGTTGCCCTGCCGATACTTATCGTCTGGGTCATCTTCGGCTATGTCATTCAGTATATGAACTTTCGGAGCATCGACCGCAACCTGTATATCTTGTTCCGGCAGATGAAAAAAAACCAGGATTATACGGACCTGATTGCCCGGATTATGCTCGAATCCGAACAGCAGATAAAAGACGGTTTTATCCTTAACCGGATTGACATTCTGATTTCGGACATGAACGAGCTGATTGCCGAAATCATTTCCCGTGCGGCTCTGGCCTCAAAAGAACAGATTGAAAGCCTGTGGAGCAAAGTCCGCAACGGCGGAAAATGGGCTTTCGGAAAAGTCATCATCGAAATCAGCCAAAATCAGCCCAACTTTCAAATGCGTATTTTTGAAAAATCGCAGAAAGACACCGTTCTGGCCGGAACGGTTTTGGAATTTTGCGCCAGATACCAAAACATTTTGTCTCTGTTGGAAAAACACGACAAAGAGCGCGTTTTTCTAAACGTCATCGAAACCGGCATTTTCGGCAAAGTTTATTCCATTTTGGCTCCGATTGCCGACGAAATTCGCCGACACCGCGACATAAGCAGCCTTTATAACGACGATGCGGCACAAGACAGCGTTTTTTCCGCCGCACCCGTTTATGCCCAAAACCCGGCACCGGCGCCCCGCTTTGAAAAAAAAGCCGAGCCGGCTAAACCTTCACTGCTGGCCGGGATTTCAAAACTGAGCTTTTTTAAGAAAAAAGAAAAAACGTCAGACGATGCGGACGTCAAAAAAGAAAGAGACCCGTTTTCCATTGCGTTGGAACGCAGCTTCGGCGGGCGAGACCCTGCGGCGGAAGAAACGACGGAAGCGAGAGAACCCCGGATAAGCATACCGGAAACGGAACCGGCGTTTGACAACGAACCGAGGTTTGCGCCGCAAACGGAATCCGTTCAGGAAGAGTTTTTGACCGAACCGCGTTTTGAAGCGCACCTTAACGAGGAAGAAAGAGCCGAGTTAACCGCTGCAAAAAATGACGAGCCCGCACAGGAAATTCCGGCAGAAGAGAACAATTCCTCGGAAAAAGACGCAGAACAAACAGAAACGGTTGAAGAAATTGCCATTACCAGCACGCAAAAAACCCTTAACGAGTTGAGAAAAGAATGGGAAGACATGCGGAAAACGTCTCAGGCCGAAGAAAAAACGAAACACGCCAAAGAACCCAAATCCGAGAATGAAGACTTTGCTTATCCGTTCGGAGGCTGGACCGATGAAAGCAATTATAAATAGTCTTTGGCTGTCGGTTTGCTGTCTATATCTGTCCGCCGCTCCGGCTTTTGCCGCCATATACAACAGTTTGCCGCTTTACGGAGAGGCCAAATATGCCGACAATTTTTCGCATTTTGATTATGTAAATCCCGAAGCGCTCAGGGGCGGACGAATCGTTATGCCCGGTTACGGCACTTTCGACAACTTCAACCCTTTTATTTTTAAGGGAATCCCGGCTTCGGAAGCAGCCGTGCTGACGCTTGACACGCTGGGCATTGTTCCCGCCGACGATTATTCCACGGTTTATCCGCTGGTCGCCAAACAATTCGAATTGCCGGAAGATCATTCCTATGTAGGTTTTATTCTTGACGAGCGCGCCAAGTTTCAGGACGGTTCACCGATAAGGGCCGACGACGTCATTTTCAGCTACAAGGCTCTGATTGAAAAAGGTTCGCCGTTATACAAGGTTTATTACGCCGATGTCGAACGGGTCGAAAAAGTCAACGACCGCCATGTCCGTTTTTATTTCCGAAAGGGAACGACCAACAAGGAACTGCCGCTGATTTTGTCGCAGATATATATTTATTCCGCAGATTATTGGAAAGATAAGGACTTCGGCAAACCAATGCTGGCTCAGCCTCTCGGCAGCGGTCCGTATAAAATAGAAAAGTTTGAACCCGGAAAGTTCATCGTTCTGAAAAGGAATCCCGACTATTGGGCACAAAACCTGCCCGGGCGCCGCGGTTTTTTCAACTTTGACGAAATCCGCATTGATTATTATCAGGATACCACCGTTACGCTGCAAGCGTTGTTTTCGGGAAACATTGACGTCAGGGAAGAATATATTTCCAAAATATGGGTGACGGGGTATGACAACAACCTCGTTAAAAGCGGTAAAATAATCAAGGAAGAAATCGCGCACAACAAAGCGGCAATCTTACAGAGTTTTGCCTTTAATATCCGCCGGCCGCAATTTGCCGACAAAAGGGTGCGCCAAGCCATCGGCCTGGCCTTTAACTTCGAATGGGCCAACGACAAGCTGTTTTATCATCAATACCGGCGGCTGGCCAGCTATTTTACCAATACGGAAATGGAAGCCTCCGGCAAACCGCAGGGCAAAGAGCTTACTCTGCTTAAACAATTTCGGACGCAACTGCCGCCGGAAGTGTTTAATGAGGAAGTGCCTATACCGCCGGTATTTGCAGACCATAAAGAAACCCGCTCACGTCTGAAAGAGGCCGTTTCTCTGCTTAAAGAAGCCGGATATGATTTTGTAGACGGGAAAATGACTAATCTTGAAACCGGAAAGCCGCTGGAATTTGAAATTTTGAGCAATACTGCCAACGGCACAACCTTTACCCGGGTGATGCTGCCGTTTTTGAAAAATCTGGAAAAAATCGGCATAACGGCAAAGTTCCGCAATCTGGAAGTCAGTATTTTCAAAAATCGGCTTGACAGTTTTGACTTTGACATGGCCATCGTTTCTTTTCCCATCAGCCAGATGCCCGGCAACGAACAAAAAGAAATGTGGGGTTCCCGGTCGGCCGACGTCAGAGGCAGCATGAACCTTATCGGCATTAAAAATCCCGTGGTTGACGCACTGCTGGAAAAAATTGTACAGGCGCAGGACAAAGACGATTATATCGCCAGCCTGAAAGCTCTGGACCGGGTATTGCGCCACGAATATTATCTGATACCGCAATGGTATTCTCCTTATCAGCGGGTGGCCTATCATGACAAGTTTGAACATCCGCAAACGGATTTGAAAGTCGGCTTCCAGCCGCATACCTGGTGGCTGAAGAAAGACGGAAAGTAAAAATGAGAAACTATATCATCAAACGCCTGCTTCTGATTCCCCTGACCTTATTCGGCATTCTGCTGGTCAATTTTCTGATTATTCAGCTGGCCCCCGGCGGACCGGTTGAACATACGCTGGCCAAATTCCGCGGAATGAACACCAGCGCCACCGCGCAGCTTGCAAACACCGCGCAAATGCACATCGACAGCGGCAGCCGGTATCAGGGTGCTCAGGGTGTCCCCGAAGACCTGATAAAAGAGCTGGAAAAACAGTTCGGCTTTGACAAACCGGCGCACATCCGATTTTGGAAAATGATTAAAGATTATGCCTGTTTTGATTTCGGCAAAAGCTTTTATCAGGACAAAAGCGTGATTAAGCTCATCGGAGAACGGATGCCGGTGTCCGTTTCGCTGGGGCTGTGGTCAACTTTAATCATTTATCTGATTGCCATTCCGCTCGGCATAAAAAAAGCCGTGACCGACGGATCAAATTTTGACATCTGGTCTTCTTTTGCCGTCATTCTGGGGTCGGCCATTCCGGTTTTTCTGTTTGCGGTGTTCTTAATCGTCTTTCTGGCCGGCGGAACCTATCTGCAATGGTTTCCTCTGCGGGGGCTGACTTCCGACAACTGGGAAGAATTGAGCCTGTTCGGCAAAATCGTCGATTATTTCTGGCACATTACCCTGCCGGTGCTGGCGATGGTCATCGGCGGTTTTGCTTCGCTGACCATGCTTACCAAAAACTCTTTTCTCGATGAAATTAATAAACAATATGTTCTGACCGCCAAAGCTAAGGGGTTGTCCCAAAACCAAATATTATACGGCCACGTTTTTCGCAATGCCATGCTGATCGTCGTGGCCGGATTTCCGTCTCTGCTGATCAAGATGCTGTTTACCGGCGCATTGCTGATCGAGGTGATTTTTTCATTGAACGGAATCGGCCTGCTCGGATACGAAGCCATCATGAGCCGAGACTATCCGGTAATTTTCGGCACCATGTACATTTTTGCGCTGCTGGGACTGCTTTTGAAATTAATCAGCGATATTACCTATTCATTGGTAGACCCGCGCATTAATTTTGAAAAATTGTAAACAAACTTCATAAAATTTCTTTTAATTCGTTCAGGAGATTGTCGCAGGCGGCGGAAATCATGCGATAAACATTTTCAAACCCGTCGTTACCGTAATAAGGATCGGGTATGTTTTCGCCATATTCGGGCGCATATTCCAAAAGTTTTTTGACTTCCGCATATTCATAACGCGGATCTCCGGACGGGCGTTTCATATCAAGATTCCAAATGTTTTGTGAATCCATGGCCAGAATCAGATCAAATTCGGCAAAATCTTCAGCCCGCACCGGACGCGAACGCAAATTGCGCAGATCCACCCCGTGCCGCAGGGCACATTCCGCCGCGCGGACATCGGGTTCTTCGCCGTGATGATAGCTGGAGGTGCCGGCAGAATCTATCAGAATGCGATCCTGAAGTCCCGCCGCTTTGACGATTTTTCTCATATATCCGTCCGCCGTCGGGGAACGGCAGATGTTCCCCGTGCAGACAAAAAGAATCTTGAACATTATTTTCCCAGACAACCGTGCGTTTCTTTGGCAAAGCGTACGTAGCGCTTATAATATTCATCCAGCGCTTTCTGCACGCGGTTGTTGACGGTGCCGCGCGGATACTTGCCGTTTTTGTCGGCCGCGCCGGCTTTCATTCCGGTCAGAATCTCAATGCCGTCGTCAACATGGTCAATGGCATAAATGGCAAAGTTTCCCTCGTCAACCGCATTCAAAATATCTTCGCGCAGCATCAAATCCTTAACATTCGTGCGCGGAATGATAACCCCTTGAGTGCCGGTCAGACCATGGTGTTTGCAGACGTCAAAGAAGCCTTCAATCTTTTCATTGACGCCGCCGATTGGCTGAATTTCACCAAACTGGTTGATGGAACCGGTCACGGCAATGCTCTGTTTAATCGGAATACCGGTCAAAGCCGAAATCAGGCAGTAATATTCCGTTGAAGAAGCGCTGTCTCCGTCAACGCCGCCGTAAGACTGCTCAAAAACAATCGAGGCCGACAGCGACAAAGGCGAATATTTGGCAAAACGGTTGGCAATCAGGCTCTGCAAAATCAAAACGCCTTTGGTATGAATCGGACCGCTTAGCTCGATTTCACGTTCAATATCAAGAAAATCGCCTTTGCCGATACGCACCTGAGTGGTGATGCGCGCCGGCTTGCCGAAACTGTTGCGCGAAAAATTATAAACCACCAGACCGTTAATCTGGCCGACGCGTTCCCCTTCGACATCCATCAAAATCGTGCCTTCGTCAATCTGCTCCAGCATGGCCTGTTTGATGCGGTCGGAACGGTAAATCTGCGCATCTATCGCCTGTTCTATATGATTTTTGCCGATTTGGTTGGATTTGGACTTGCGGGCCCAATAATCCGCCTCGCGCAACAAATCGCCGATGGAGGCAATATGTGCCGTCAGCTTGCGGGAATCTTCGGCCAGGCGCGAAGAATATTCGATAACTTTGGCTACCGCCTGACGGTTCAGCGAACGCAAATGTTTCTTTTTTGACAAAGAACCGATGAGTTTGGCATATTCGATTTCGTTTTCATGGGTGCGATCCATCAAAACGCCGAAGTCCGCCTCAACCTTGAAGAAATCCCCAAAGTCAGGATCGCGCTCGGACAAAACCTCATACAACTCGGCGTCACCGGTCATGATCACTTTGACATCAAGGGGAATCGGCTCCGGATCAAGCGAAATGGTCGTAAAACTGGTTTCATCGCTCGGCGCCTCAATCTTAATCTGCTTGGAAGCAATCGCACGCTTCAGCGAATCCCAGGCAAACGGCTGCAACAGCAGCTTGCGGGCATCTATCAGCAGAAAGCCTCCATTGGCCTGATGCAGAGCTCCGGCCTTAATCAATGTGAAGTCGGTCAAAAGGGCACCGTATTGCTGAACGCGTTCGACACGGCCGACCAGATTGCCCTGAGTCGGGTGATCAAGATGGATAATCGGCGCGCCGGAATCCGGTTCATTTTTAACCACGACGTTTACCTTAAACTTGGCAAACTTGTCTTCCTCGGGTTTGTTCATTTTTGAGAACAAGGCCGCCAAAGCGTCTTCTCCGCCTTCGCCGCAGTTGTTTTCCTGGGCAGGCATAAATTCATCAACATTGTCGATAATATATTTCTGAACGTTCTTCAAAAATTCGTTGGCGTGTTTATAGCCTTTGTAACGGTTGCGCAGGGCATCAACCGGATTTTTTACGGAATTTTTAATAAACTTTTCACGCAGGGTGTTGGTTTCTTTGCGCTGTTTGTCTTCCCACTGCGGCAGATCCTGAGCCGAATCTTCAATTTCGGCCTGTATGGCGTTAAGATCGTCAATCAGAGACTTTTTTTCTTCTTCGGGCAGTTCGTCAAAAGCCTCGGGGCTCAGAACTTCGCCGTTTTTAACCGGTGCAACGACCAGTCCGACCGGCATATGCAACAGGGAAACGCTTTTGCCTTTGGCCTTCTTTTGCAGGATTTTGATATATTCTTCTTTCTTTTGTTTATATTTTTCGCGGATGATGCTCAATCCGGCCTTGTATTCATCGCTATCCAGAATGGTCGGAATCGACGAGGAGAGTTCCTCTATCAGTTTATCAACGTCTTTGGCAAACTCGACAGCGATACCGGCCGGAAAACTGATGGCGACCGGTTTGTGCGGCTCCTCAAAGTTATAAACATAAGCCCAGTCATCCGGGGTCGGACGATTTTTGGCTTCTTCGCGCAAAACTCTTTTGACAAGGCTGGTTTTGCCGGTGCCCTCAGGTCCGAGGCAGAACAGGTTATACCCTTTCGACTTGATGTTTATGCCCAGCTCAACCGCGCTCAGCGCCCGGTCCTGTCCCAGCGCCGAAAGACGTTCCTCCAGCTCGGCCGTGGTTGAAAAGTCAAAGCCTTTAGGATCGCATTTGGTATAAAGCTGTTCGCTTTTAAGTTTTGTAATGGCCATCGTCAAAAAATCCCTATACATGTAAGGTTGGTATTGTTATTATCGGTCATTATATAATTGCAAAAACTAACATAGCGTAAAGATTTTGATGAAATATTTCGAATACACGGCCTTTTTGGCGTTTTTTCTGACGGCTCTCGCGGTTACCGCATTGTTTTACAGGCGCCTGAGAGTCCATCATTTCTACCGGCTGGCCTGGAAAGCTTTGCTCAAAAAACGGCAGAAGTCTTGCAGCGCGGCTTATTGTCCGTCTTTTTATCTTTTTGAAATCGTAAAAAAACTGGTCGGTTCCACAGGTCGAGAAAGTCGACGGGCTTTGGTCGCGACCGCAGCCGGCAGACCGCAGTCTGCCGAAAAGTATTTTATGCGGCAAAAAGACGTTTTTCACGCACTTGTTCTCAAAGCGCTCAGGAAACCGGAACAGGCTGTTTCCGTCATGGAAGCCGAAATCAGAAACAATCCTTCTGACGGGCGGCTGCTGACTGAACTGGCATATTTGTATTTTATCTGCGGAGACGCAACCAAATGCCGGCTTTGTCTCGACAACGTCAACGAAAAGAAGCTCAGCGCCTACAGTCTGGCCAAGGTCAGATATTTGCAGAGTTTTTACGACCTTAACGACGGAGATATGCTTTCGGCCTCGCAAAACTGTTCCGAAGCGGTTCGGCTGTTTCATAAAAACCGCGCTTATTATGAAGAGGCGCAGGCTTATCTGCAAATGGGCGTCATTTACCGGGCTTCGGTGGTTACCGACGTTTCCCAGATTATGCTGGAAACGGCGCTCAAAATCTTTTCGGCGTTGGGATGCCAAGCCGAAACAGCCGAAACATACGGCAATCTCGGAATGCTGATGGCTATTCAGAAACGTTTTGAAGAAGCGGAAGACTTTTATCTGAAAGCCGAAAAAATCTGCACGGAAACCGGACGCCGGCAGTCACAGGCGGAAATAAACAACCAGCAGGGACTGCTGCAACTGCTGAAAAACGCTTTTGCCGAAGCCGAAGAATTGGCGCAAAAGGCTCTGAAAGCGCATTCCGCTTTGGAAAATGCGGCGGGAATCGCCTTCAGCAAAGAAATCATCGCCAACAGCCGCTGGAACCGCAAAGATTATCCGGCCGCCATTCATATGGCTTTTGAAGCCAAAAACCTTTACCGGCAAAGCAACAATTTTTCCGCCTGTTTTGAAATGATGTATCTGATGGCGCTGGCTTTGTTTGAACAGCGTAAATTGGCCGAGGCGGAAAAAGTCTTAAGAGAGATTGTCAGTCTGTCCAAAAAACACAACAGCAACTTTCATACGGCAAACGCCTATAATCTGCTGGGGCTGATTTATCTGCAAAAACAGGATCTGCGGCGGGCCAAGGGGCTGTTTCAGCAATCGCTGGACCTGGAACAGGTCAACAACCGGCTCGGCGGTATTGCCACCGATTATGTAAACATAGGGACCGTTGAACTGACAAGGGGCAACCGCGAACAAGCGCACAAAACGCTGAAAACGGCGTTGGAATATGCCGAAGCCTCCGAAGACGAAGAACTTATCGCCCTTTTGAGAAAACGCGTGGACGAACTGCTAAAAAGTTAGCTTAATGTCAAAGCTTTTGGTTTCGGGAATGAAACGAAGCCGGCGGATACCGATGTTGCCATACCCCAAAACATTAACGGTCGGCGCGCTGAACGGCGCAAAATAGCGAACGCCGTCGGTAAACAAAATACGGTTCTTGACGCTGAGGCCGGTTTTATCCAGAAATTCGCGGAAAAGCGGCGACCAGGAAGGCAGGCCGAAATCTCCGGCAATGACCACCGGATCGTCCTGACGGTCGACAAAACGCGCCAGATTCATAAAAGCGGTTTCCTTTTCCGACTGCGAAACTTTTGAAAAATCAACGTTAACCAACGTAAAGACCTGATCATATTTTTCAAAGCTCATAAAAGAAACGCTGACGTTCGGACTCAAACGAGCCATACCCTGCCGGCGGAGCAAAACATCGCGGGTGTCGATTATGTTTTCGTAATTTTGCTCGCCTTTCTTATAAACGACATTAAAAGCGCGGGTGCTTTCGTTGGAATCATTCCAAAAAAGGCGGGCGGTTTTGGCTATTGAGGCATAGTTCAAAACCAAAAGCAGCGAAGCGGCGGCCGTATAAAGAACTTTGCGGTGCCACAGGGTATACAAAAGCAGAAAAATATTAAACAGGTAAAAATGAAACTGCCAGCCGCGCAAAAAACGCACAAAGGCATTGTTATCGCCGCCGAACCAGACTACAGAATATATTATGGCCACAACCAGCAGGGAAACGGCCATAAACATATTTTCCCGGGCGTGTTTTTTTCTTTGACTAAAGTAACCCATTTTTAATCTATTGCTATTATTGTCTTTACGTAAACGCGGCATTATAATGTTTGTGAAAAGCATTCTAGTCATTAAAAAACAATTTGTAAATGGTGTTAAGCAAAAATATGCTGGAGCAAGTGATAACTGTATTTTTATCCGACGAATTCATGACTTCCGTGGTCAGCAACGTCGACGTGCTGGCCGGAACATTCAACAAATATCTCTCGGGTATGAGCGATTTGCGCATGGCGTCCATTATTCTGATGCTGCTTGCCCTGATATTGTTTTTGTTTCTGATTATTGTCTTATACGTTAAGTCCATTATTGCCTTTCTGAAAAGCGACGGCACATCCGCACGGAAAAAAAGTCGGAAAAAAACAGCGTTTTTTGACGAACTGGAAGAAAACGACGAGGACGAAAGCCCGATTAACGAGCATGATCTGGAACTGGAGCTCGAAAGGGAACTCGAACGGGATCTGGAACAATCCCGCGCCGAGAGGCTGCTCAACGAAGAAAAAGAACTGCAGCTTCAAAAACAGGCGGAACTTGAGAAAAAACGCGACGAAGAAAAGAAAGCGCGCGAAAAGGAAAAACTGAAGGAAAAGGAAAAAGAGAAAGAAGCAAAGGCTTCATACAAAAAAGACTTTCAGGTTGACCTCGACTGGAAAAAAGGCAAACTCAACGAGATGGAAACGGAGCAGGATGCCGTCATTCCGCAGGACAAACTGCAATATCAGCAGAGCAACAAAGATCTCAGCGAGCTGATGGGATTGATTATCGACATGCTGGGACGCGGCGTGGACGACCTCAAAATTGCCCAGACCGTTATGTATCGTAATCAGGGCAAAAGTTCCGAAGACGAAATCATCCAGACCATCACGGCCATTCGAGACTTTATCGCTCTGGCCGTCAACGGTCGTTTTAACGAGGTCAAACGCGAAAAAAAGCTTCCCGACGAAGCAACCGCACTGTATTATATGGCGGAAGGCGACACCACTTATTCGCTGGCGCTGATTGAGGCTTTGATGGACCGAAACATTGAGCGGACCGTTTCAATGTCTTCCGGTCCGAAACGTGACGAGCTGTTTATCGAAACATCCAACCAGGCCTGTACTTTCGGTACTTTGTCAGCCATTTCGGACACGCATCTGGCGACCGGGGCGTTTGAACTGGCAATTGAACTGGTTCCCAAAAACGTCAACGCCTGGAGCCGGGTCGGCGATATGTATAAACGCGCCGGATCCAACAATCAGGCCGTATGGGCGTATCAAAACGTGCTGAACATTGCCGATGAAGAAATCAACATCGCCCAGGTGGCCAACGCCAACAAAATGCTTTCGCAATATTATTACGAACAGGGCGACAACCTTCAGGCTGCCAAATTGTATAACGAAAGCAAGCAGTATTACGACTCTCTCGGCATCAACCGCCGTCTGGACCGGCAGGAAATCGAAATCGTCGACATTATTGAAGCGCGGCGCAAAGAAGATCTGCAGGAAACCATTCATAAGATATTGGGCAGCAAAGAGTTCAGGCAATACAGCTATGCATAAAAAAAGCATTTCCGCAGCGGAAATGCTTTTTGTTTTTAAGCCTTGACGCAAACGTCCGGTGCGCGAAGGTATAAGGGTTTGGGATAGTCGGTCCTTTTGGCGCGAAACTGGCGCAGGCCGGCGGCACCCAGATATTCGACCGGCAAAGCACCCATTTGTCCGATGCAATGCAGGCTCAGGTTGGTCGGCCTCATCAGAAAACGCTCGACGCCGTCGCCGATTATCGAAACCTTTTTGTAACGCAACTGCGGCAAAATGTCTTCAAACATTGCCGCCGACGGTTCGGTCAGAGGCTTCAGGCTTTTATCAAAAATCTGATAATAAAAGTCTTCACGTTTGGTCTCAATGACAACCAAATTAAAATCGGCGATTTCTTCAGGGTTGCAGGCCCAGTGGACGGCATAGGCGGCAAAAGCGTCTACCCCGCAAACCGTAAGCTCCGGACAGGCAATGCCGAAAGAACGCGCGGCGGAAATGCCGGCGCGAACCCCCGTAAATGAGCCGGGGCCGGTGCAAACGGTCAGCAGCCGCAAATCGGCAAAGGTCAGGTTGTTTTGTTCCAGAATATTCTTAATTTCGGGAATAAGCAGTTCAGACTGTCCAAAATCCATCAGACGGCTGAAAGAAGCAACGGTTTTGTCATCGCGCAGCAGGGCAATGGAACAGGCCGCTGCCGTGGTATCAAAGGCCAGACTATACATCGGAATTCCTACATTTTCTTTCAGAACAGGGCGGTTCGGGTTTTCCACCTCTGCAAAAATTACGTTTTTCAAATAGCATTTTATATTATAAAATCATTTATCAGGCAACCAAATTTAATAAAAAAACAAAAAAATGACGCAGGAACTCTTAATTGACATGTATTATTCCGCGCCGGAACTGTGGTACGGAATCGTCATGGCCTTCACCGCTCTGCTGGCGGCCTTTTTCTATTACTGGTACAATTATCTGCGCCTGAAACAAAAAAATTACTTTTTGAACCGCGACCGCGAGCGATATGCCGAAACGCTTTACGCTTCCAAAGACGGTTATTTTGCCTTCATTTACCCCGACCAGAAAATCGATGACCCGAGGAAGTCCATGGTAGAGCGCTGCTCCAGACGGCTGGCCGTCATCTTAAATCTCAGCGAGGGAACCAACAGTTCTTTTGAAGATATTCTCAAAAATTTTTATAAGGAAGATGCGAAAAAAATTCAAAAATACGTCAATCTGCTCAGGGAGGACGGCGTTTCCTTCGAAGAAGAGTTTTGCCTTAAAAACAGCGCCAAACAACTGCGCCTGTCCGGTTCCAGAATCAACGGAATTGACGGCAACATATACTGCGACATGATCTGGTTCCGCGATATCAGCACCGAAGCCCAGGCCTTAAGCGAGCTTGAAACCGAAAAGGAAGTCTGGCACAAACAGATTATCCGACTGGAAGACCTGCTCAACAACATTCCCTATCCGGTCTGGATGAGGGACGATAAACTGAACCTGTTTGAATTTAACCGCAAATACGCCGAGTTTTTTGACGGAAAAAGCCGCGAAGACATTTTGCAAAACGGACTGGAGATTCAAAACATCAACGGCGAAAGCATTTCAAGGAATCTGGCTTTTGTGGCTCATTCCGTCAACAGGCCGAAAAAACAGGCCGTGACCGTTATCAAAAACGGCGAAAGAAAAGTGTATGAAGCGACGGAAACACCGTTTCATGCCGAAGAAAGCCTTGATAAAATCTACACCGTCGGCACCTTGGTCGATATCAGCGAGTTGGACGAGCTTAAACGCAACCTTAAAATCCACCAGAACGCCCACTTGGAAATTATGGGCAAACTCGGTACAGCCTTTGCCGTTTTCAGTCAGGAAATGAAGCTGGCCTTTTACAATCACGCCTTTGCCCAGCTTTGGGGGCTGGAAAATTCATGGCTCGAACAACAGCCGAACTATTCCGCCTTTATGGATATTCTGCGCGAGAAAAGAATGCTGCCCGAAGTGCCGGACTATATCGCTTACAAAAACAGCGAACAGCAGGATTTCAGCACCATTATCGAAACCAAAGAAGATATGATGCACCTGCCGAACGGGCAGACTATCCGCCGTGTACGCATTCCGCATCCGATGGGCGGATTGGTTTTTGCCTTTGAAGACGTATCGGACAAGCTGGCAACCCGCCGCGCCTACAACTCTTTGCTGGCCATTCAGAGAGAATCGCTTGAAAACCTGTTTGACGCCGTTATTATTTTCGGTCCCGACGGGCGTTTAAATTTTTATAACCAGTCTTATCTGAAATTATGGGACGCCGACGGCAATCTTCTGGACAAGGAACCAAGCATTTCCGAACTGGTCGAAACACAGCGGGACTTTTTTACCAAGGTTGAAGACTGGAAAAGCCTGAAAGCCGACATCATAAACCACCTTATCAGCTTCACCACGCGCACTTTTATTCTGAACCGCGACGACAAGGAGCAGGTGGAGGTAATGTCGCGCAATCTGTCCGACGGTTCAATCATGGTTACCTATAAAATATTCTGACCATAATAAATTATGTTTCCATACCGTAAATAATTGACAATCCTTACGGGAAAGGGTACCCTTAAAACAGAGTGGCAACAAGAAAAACAGAATGTGTGGCAAATATGGGCAACAACTCTTCTAATCCGAACATAGAATGGAAGAAAAGCGGTTTTGACGAACAGGAAAAGTTAACGCTTAAAACCAATGTGGCAAAAGCGGCGGAATATGAGGCAAAAAAAGACAACATTACCGGCAGCAAACCGCTGCGTCCGACGGATTTGCCGGTCGGTCTGAAAAAGATACGCAAAAAAATCAAAGACGTTTTTGACGATGACGAGGACGAAAACGAAAGCACGCAGTTTGTTATGGATCCGAGCTTGCAGGAAATGTCCAACAGCTCGCTTTTAAACGCTCTGCACGAAGACGAGAAAAAACTGCTTAAGCAGCAGGAAACCAACAGCATTATCAAACAACAGCTGGAAACCGAAAAGGTCGGAACCATCAACATGGCCAACAACATGGCCCGACAGGCCGGTTTTACGGGCTTGAAAAAAGAAACGATTAATCAGGGGCTGATGGACAATTCGATTGATCCGCAGAAACTCAACAAAACCCTAAAAAAAGAATTTCAAAAAGAACTTAAAATAGACAACCAATGGAACAAGCTCAGCGACAAGGAACTGCTGGAGCTGATGGAGGGCGTACACAAAATAAAAAGCATCGGCGGCAAAGACACCAAAGACATGCTGAAAAAAATGGACATCAAGGAAATTGTCGAAGCCGGACATGAAGAAAAGAACGATATGAAAGTCGCCCGCACCATCTGCGAAAAAACCGGCCGCAAAGAATGCAAAACCAATAAGCAAAAACCGGAAAAAGACGCCGCGGAAAAAGAAATGCTCAAAAACAGAAAGGTCAACCAAAAGTTTGCCCAAGACAGAGAGCGCAGTTAAGACAATTTGGCCAGAAGCGCCTTATAGGCGGCGCTTAACAGTTTAAATTTTTCTTCCGCGTTTTTATCACCCTGATTAACGTCGGGGTGATATTTTTTTACCAGTTTTTTATATTGTTTTTTTACGAGCTCCAGGGTTATCTCTTCTTCCGAGGAAGAAATTTCCATAATTTTGAGGTTACGCCGG
This sequence comes from uncultured Alphaproteobacteria bacterium, assembly GCA_944390895.1. Classification (GTDB taxonomy): domain Bacteria; phylum Pseudomonadota; class Alphaproteobacteria; order RF32; family CAG-239; genus CAJLXD01. Next base: position 85,158 of record CALXRQ010000001.1, on the reverse strand, counting down.
TCTTCATCGGTATAATAAACTTCGTTCATCGCCGAAAAATCGCTCGCATATTCACGAAAAGCGCTGTATTCGTCCGTAAACTCGTCACCGAAGCTGTATTTGATTTTGGAACCGAACCAGCGGAAACGCATTCGGCCGCGCCGTTCGTTTTCTTCATGCGTTTCAGGATCGATGCCGTCATAAAAGTTCCATTTCTGATTATATTCCTGAACGTGTTTCAGACAGAACCAGTAATATTCCTTCAGGCTGCGATCTTTGGGCGCACGGTATTCTCCCTTTTCCGGACAGCCCGGATGGTCGCACTTGTGTTCGCGGCCCTCGTTCTGAGGCGCAAAATATTTCTTGGTTCTCTGTGTTTTTCTCATGATCATGACGCTTTAAAATTTGCGGCGAGTCTATATCATCCGGCTGCCGATGGCAAGCCTAAAAATATTTGAACAGCAAGTAGATAACAAGCAGCAGCGGCCCCCAATACAACACGCCGGATTTGCGAAAACGGGGGTCGTTTTTATGGCGCCGGGAATCCAACAGATAGACCAAATCCGCAGCGGCCGGAAAACGCAGTTTTTTTGCCGGCGGCGTAACGACTCCGTTGCGGCTCAGATTGGCCAGCAACGACTTTTGTCCGCCGACGCCGATTTCTTTCGGCAGGAGCGTATCCAAATAGTTTTTCCAGAAATCAAACGGGTTTATATCCGGACAATAATGCCGCAAAAGCTTTAATGCGCGCTCCAGTCTGAATTCTATTTTCCGCCGCGGAAGAACACGGCCGCGGATATATTCCGCCGCAAAATTTTTCAACGCCCAGTCGGCATTACAGACGCAGTCAAAATCGGGAAAGGCCACCCGGCCTTTGACATCCGCAAGCACGCCGCGCCAAAAAGAGATAAAAGCCGCCCCCTCAAAAAACATATAGCCCCAAACGGCGGCAAGGCTCTCCTGCTCTTTTTTCGAAAGCGCCGACGTAAAACGGCATTTGGCGCCGAAATTAAGAAAGAGTTCGCGTTTGCCGGTGCGAATCCAGTCTATGTCAAACGGGCAGCCGTACGGCGAACCCGAAATCTTCTGGTTCAAAATTTCGAGTTCGGAAGCATAAAAACGCATATCGCTCCGATTGTCCAGCCGTTTTCCATAAACCGTTTTTTCAAGAGACAGGCGCGAATCGACGGCAGCAGCTTCCGCCCAAAGCCTTTGATAGAAAACGTCTTTTTCCTGCCAGCCGGCGGCAACGCAAAACGGTTCGTGTCCGGACAGCAGTCGATCTTCCTCGCAGTCTCTGGTCAAAAGGCAGCCGCGGACGACGTCCGAACGGGCACTGATTTCTTCGGCGGCAATATCAAGAAAAACGCTTTGTTCTTTGTCCAGAAAACGGCGAATCCGCACCAACGGCGGCAACGGGCTTTTTCTCTTCCACGGCCGCGCCTGCAGAAGCGCGGAGCGAAACAGCTTCAGCCCTTCAACCAAAAAAAGCATATCTCCGCGAGCCAGTTTTATGGAGAGGATTGTTTTTTTTATAAATTGTAAAATTTCATTTATCATTTATAATATTTTGAAAAGTCCAGTCTGCGAGGTTGATCAAAATGCCGGAATTGCCCGAAGTCGAAACCATAAAAACCGCCATAGAACAATCTATCGGCAATACCAATATAATCAAAGTTTTAATAAACAACAAGAATTTACGAGAGAAAATCCCGGACGATTTCGCAGACAAGGTCATCGGCGCCGGAATCTGCGGATATGACCGCCGCGGCAAATACATTATCATCAGGCTTGACAACGGGTACAGCATCATCTGGCATCTGGGCATGAGCGGCCGCGTCAAAATTTCCGATAAGATGCCCGAAGCGGTTAAGCACGACCACGTGATTTTTGAAACGGAAAAAGGCGTTATCGTCTACAACGACGCCCGGCGCTTCGGCCTGATGACATACTGCAAAACCGAAGACCTGACTCATCATCGCCTGTTTGCCAAAACGGGAATCGAACCCTTTGACAAAGCCCTTACCGAAGATTATCTGTATCAGAAGCTGAAGAATAAAAAAGTTTCGATCAAAGAAGCGCTGCTCGACCAGTCGATTATTACCGGAATCGGCAATATTTACGCTTCGGAAGCATTGTTTGAAGCGGGAATCCTACCGACAAGGGAAGCGGGTTCCCTCAGCCTGGCAGAATGCAAAATTATTATAGAGGAAGTTGTCAATGTTTTGAAAAAAGCCATTAAAGCCGGCGGCTCTACGCTCCGCGACTATCAAAAACCCGACGGCAGTCTGGGGTATTTTCAAAATATGCATTGCGTTTATAACAAAACCGGGCAAAAATGTTCCGGGTGTACCTGTAACGTGAATCAAACCGGCGGCATCAGGAAAATCGTTCTGGGCGGACGTTCTACCTTTTATTGTCCGGTAAAACAAAAGTGAGAAGAAGATGTTTAAGAATCATTTGCGGATTTTTATATTTGTCTTAGCGGCAATGACAGCCGGAATCTCCGCCGCCGGCGCAGCGTTTATCGAAGGGCTGGAAGACGTTCCTCTTCTGAGCGGAATGAAACAGGTTCAGAAAGACAACATCTCTTTCGGCAACGAGCAGAGCCGTCTGGTCGAAGCCTATCTGACTTCCAGCAAAATCGGTTTTGCCAAAGTTGAAAAATTTTATAAGGAAACGCTGCCGCAGCTCGGATGGACCTATCAGGGCAAACGCGACGACACTCTTACCTTCTATCGTGACGGAGAGGCCATTGACATTGCTCGGGAATCGATCAAACCCCTGATTGTGAGAATTACGGTCAAAAGCAGATTATAGGATAAAAAAATGGAATACAAAAATATTTTGACCGGCGTCCGAGGCAGCGCCGGGATTATTACGTTGAACCGTCCCAAAGCGTTGAATGCCGTTTGCGAATCGATGCTGGAAGAGATTGCTGCACAGTTAAAGATTTTTGAGGAAGACAGCAACATCGCCGCCATTATCATCAGGGGCAGCGACAAGGCTTTTGCCGCCGGAATCGATTTGCGCGAGCTTCAGGCCAAGGTCAGCGACAACGCCATTGAGGCTTTGGACGACACTTATAAATATTTCCGCAAAATCGACGAATGCCGCAAACCCATTATTGCCGCGGTGGCCGGTTACGCCTTGGGAATCGGCTGTGAACTCGCATTGTCCTGCGACATCATACTGGCCGCCGACAACGCACGCTTCGGACAGCCGGAAATCAGCCTCGGCGTCATCCCCGGTTTCGGCTCGACGCAGCGTTTGTGCAAAACCATCGGCAAATCAAAAACCATGGAAATGATTTTGACCGGACGCGCGCTTAACGCCGAAGAAGCGGTTGCCTGCGGTATTGCCAGTCGGATTGTCGCCCTGCCCGACTTGTTTGAGGAGTGTATTAAAACCGCAAACAGAATCGCCGCGCTGCCGAAATATGCCGTCGGGCTGGCCAAAGACGCTATCAAACAGTCTTTCAACAGCAGCCTGGAATCCGGAATCGCCTATGAAAACAAGAACTGCAAAATTTGTCTGGGCGCAAAAGGCTTTAAAGAATCGCTTGACCGCTTTATCGAAAAACGCAACAAATAACAAATATTTAGGCAAATTTTCAAAAATAGCTATTGACTAAGCCGGGGTTTAGAGTTTATAAAGCATTACAAATTTTATATTGTTTTAACTTTTTTTGAAGAACAGGATAATAAAAATGGCCAATCATAAGTCGGCAAAAACCAGAATCAACAGAAACAACAAAAGAGCTGTCATCAACGGCGCACGCCGCAGCAGAGTTCGCACTTTCGTAAAAAAAGTAGAAGCCTTAATCAATGAAAAGAACAAAGAACAGGCTTTGGAAGCTTTCAAAGTTGCAGAATCCGAACTGATGATCGCAGTCCGCAAAGGTGTTTACGCTCTTAACACGGCTGCCCGTACCGTTTCTCGTCTGTCTAAAAAAATTAAAGCTCTTTAATCTTTAATTTCAGACGGTAAAATTCAACACAAACCTGATGCCTCTTTGGTGTAAAGCGAGGTATTTCGGTTTGTGTTTTTTTATGCGCAAATCAAGAGAATCTGCGCGACTCTGTAGAAAAAGGGTGTCAAGAAATATAATTGCGATGTTCTTAGAATGTTCTGTTGTAATTATTTTTTTTGCCTTTAATATTCGAATCACTTTTTGAGAACAAGACAAGTTTGAAAAAGCGGCGGAAGAAGCCTTGGGGAAAATCGGTTTCTTCGGCCGGCCGGAAAGGGAGCAATTTAATTCCCGGCGGGAACAAGTCTGACAAACAAAAGTTGAACCGTTAAAAACAGTTCTTTTATTATATAATTAATTATGTAGGTCGCAGAGAAGGCTGCCTGACTTCAGAAGCCGGACGGCGGCAGGGGATCGGAAGGACGAAATTGTGTTTTAAGAATCCGAAAGATCCGCAATTATACAAGTGAAGAAATGTTATTAATTTTTGAGTAATTAATATAAAAGAAAATGGATGGGGAGATAAGATGGCTGAAGAAGCAATAATAAACGACAGTTCTGTTCAGGATCAATGGGGACAGATTTGCAGCCAATTGAAAATCGAGGTCGGCGAGACAGCTTTTGACAGCTGGTTAAAACCGCTTACTTTAGGTTCCTTTAACGACGGCGTCATGAATATTTGCGTGCCGACGCGTTTTATGCGGAACTGGGTCATCACTCACTACAGCGAGAGAATCCATAAAATCTGGGAGAAAAAGAATCCCGAAATCAAAAGCGTCAACTTTATCGTTCAGGCCGTTAACGACGACGCCAAAGGACTTTACAGCCCGACTTGCCGTTCCTTATTGAAAAAAATCACTTCAACGCCGGCGCCTCAGAATATTTACCAGTCCGGCGCCAGTTCTCTGGCCGTCAACGCCAACGAAACCTTTTCCAACAACGACCCGTTGTCGGTTCCTTTGAACCCTCAGTATACTTTTGAAAACTTTGTGGTCGGCAAAACCAACGAGTTTGCCTATGCCGCAGCCCGCAAAGTTGCAGAATCGCGCAACGTTTCCTTTAATCCGCTGTTTTTGTATTCAGGCGTCGGCCTGGGCAAAACCCATCTGATGCACGCCATTGCCTGGCACATCAAACAGCAGGATCCCAGCCGCAATATCGTCTATTTGTCAGCCGAAAAATTCATGTACAAATTCGTACGGGCTCTGCGCTACAAAGACACCACCGCCTTTAAGGAACAATTCCGCTCCGTTGACGTTCTGATGGTTGATGACGTTCAGTTTATGGGCGGCAAAGACACTACTCAGGAAGAGTTTTTCTACACATTCAATTCCCTGATTGAAGAAGGCCGTCAGATTATCATTTCCGCCGACAAGTCACCTTCCGATCTGGAAGGAATCGAAAGCCGCCTTAAATCACGCCTCGGCTGCGGTTTGGTTGCCGACATTCATCCAACGGATTTTGACCTGCGCATCGGCATTCTTGAAAACAAGGCCCGTCAGCTCGGCGTTGAACTGCCGGCCAAAGTAGCTGAATTTCTGGCTCAGAAAATCAGCTCCAACATTCGCGAACTTGAAGGTGCCCTGCGCCGGGTCATTGCCCATTCGCAGCTGCTTTCCGACAAGGAAATTACGCTGGATATGACTCAGGACGTATTGAAAGATATGCTTCGCTCTTATGACAAACGCACCACGATTGACGAGATTCAGAAAAAAGTGGCGGAGCATTTCAATATTTCAGTCAAAGAGATGCAGTCTTCGCGCCGCGCCCGCACCGTGGCCAGACCGCGTCAGATTGCCATGTATCTGGCCAAACAGCTGACATCACGTTCACTGCCGGAAATCGGCCGCAAATTTGACCGTGACCACACGACTGTCATGCATGCCGTCCGCAAGGTCGAAGAACTGATTATTGAGGATACGACCCTGGCCGAAGACGTAGACGCGCTGAGGAGAGTTCTGGAAGCCTAGAAACAGACGTCAAGGCCTTAATTTTACAAAGGTTAAAGGCAAAAAAACTGTTGACGAATCGTCGTTTTATCTTCTGATTTAGCAAAACTATGCTAAAATTCGGGAAAAAGATAAAACGACGGTTCGTTTTTTTAGTTTAATTTTTTATGGACAAAGATATGAAGTTTACAATTGAACGTGCAAAACTCTTGAAAACTCTGAGCCATGTTCAGAGCATCGTTGAGAAAAGAAACACCATTCCGGTATTGTCTAACGTCAGAATCGAAGCGCTCGGCGACGGCATCAGCTTCAAGGCAACGGACATGGATACGGAAATCACCGAAATTGCCGATGCAAAAATTGCCGAAACCGGCGCAACCACGGCTCCGGCACATATGTTGTATGACATTGTCCGCAAGCTTTCCGACGGTTCGGAAGTTGAAATCACTTTTCCTGACGAAAAAGGACAGCTGACGATTGCTTCGGGACGTTCCAAATTTTCTCTTTCCACCATCGGCGTGGAGGATTTTCCGGTTATTTCGGGTGACAAGCTGCCGATTAACTTTACCATGGAAAAAGACGAGCTCAAGGATGTTATCGACCGGACCAAATTTGCCGTATCTACCGAAGAAACCCGCTATTATCTAAACGGCGTTTACATGCACGCCAAAAAAGAAGGCGAAGCAAAGGTTCTGCGCGTTGTTGCTACCGATGGACACCGTCTGGCCTGCGTCGAGACGCCGCTGCCCAAAGGTGCGGAAGATCTGGCCGGCGTCATTGTTCCGAGAAAGACGATCACCGAAATCCGTAAACTGCTGGACGATAACAACGCCGACCACATTACGGTTTCAATGTCTGACAACAAAGTCCGCTTTGCCTTTGAAGACGTTACGCTGACATCCAAACTGATTGACGGAACTTATCCGGACTATGAGCGTGTTATTCCGACCGATAACGACAAGAACCTCGAAATTGGCGTTAAAGAACTGTCTTCCGCCGTTGACCGTGTTTCGGTCGTGGCAGAGAGAACCCGCGCCATCAAAATGATTACCGGCACCGCCAAGGTTACCATTACCACCTCCAGCCCCGATCTCGGTTCGGCTCAGGAAGAACTGGAAGCCAAATATGAAGGCGAATCGGTTGAAATCGGTTATAACTTCCGTTATCTGCTGGATATTCTTAACGAAGTAAAAGGAGATTCCGTCCGCATTTCCTTTGCCGACGCGTCTTCTCCGTCTGTTATTCACGATACGACGGACTCCAGCGCAATTTACGTATTAATGCCAATGAGGGTCTAAAGCGGCAAAATGGACAATCTGGCCTTAAAACTGCAGGTTAACAACAGTATAAAGTCAGGCGTTACGCGCCTGACTTTAACTGATTTCAGGAACTATCAGTTTTTGCGCATAAACGCGGAACTGTGCCCGATTGTCATTACCGGTGAAAACGGTACCGGAAAAACCAATATTCTGGAAGCAATATCCTTTTTAACGCCCGGACGAGGTTTGCGCGGCGCCAGACTGGCTGACATTCGCCGCATTGCTCCGGCACTGGTCAGCGACGAATATGCGCCGACGGAAATTTCCAATACCAGCTGGGCGGTATCTTCAACCGTTCAGAAAGGCGACGAAGAATTTGAAATCGGAACCGCGGTCGAAAAATCAATCCGAGAAACAAACGAGGACGACATCCGCAGTTTTGAACGCAGAATCGTCAAAATCGACGGCAGCAAAACAGCTTCCCAGTCAGAACTCGGAAAATATATTTCCGCCGTGTGGCTCACGCCGCAGATGGACCGGCTTTTCCGCGGCGGTTCTCAACCGCGCCGCAGTTTTCTGGATCGGCTGATTTATGCGTTTGACGTGGAACATGCCAAGCGCACGGCTAATTTTGAGCATTTGTACAAAGAGTGGTATCAGCTTTTGAAATCCGGCTCTCAAGACAATCACTGGCTGCTGCCGCTGGAAGAAAACATGGCTTCGCTCGGCGTAGCAATTGCGGCGGCCAGACGCGAACAGATTGCCAAGCTCAACACCTTTATCGAACACGAGCCTGACGACGTGTTCCCGAGCGTTATGCTGGAACTGGACGGAAGCATTGAAAAAATGCTTGATAAAATGCCGGCCGTCGAAGTTGAAGATTTTTACAAAAACCGCCTTAAAGAGCAGCGGAAAAACGTTTTGTATAATGACAACGTAGACGGCGTCAACCGAACGGACTTTAAGGTTTATTACCGCAAAAAAAGAATGCCGGCAGAGCTGTGTTCCACCGGCGAACAAAAATCGCTGCTGGTCAGCATTATTCTGGCACAGACCAAATCGCAGACGCTGCATCAGGGATTTGCGCCGGTCATGCTGTTGGACGAAGTCGTAGCGCATTTGGACGATATCAAACGCGAGGCGCTGATTGAAAAAATACGCGGCCTGAACGTTCAGGCCTGGATTACGTCAACCAATCCCGAACTTTTCTCCTCTTTGAAAAACGAAGCTTTGTTCTTTAGAATAAAAAACAACAGAATCGAACCGCAGGCAATCTCATAATGCCCGGGAAGGCGCGGATGCGCCGGATGCCACACCGACAAAACCGCCGGCCTGCATATTATACAGCCGATAGTAAATGCCTTTTTTGCGCAAAAGAGCCGCATGAGAACCCTGCTCGACAATCCGCCCTTTGTCAAAGACCAAAATCCGATCCATTTCACGCAGGGTGGACAGACGGTGAGCAATGGCGATGACGGTTTTGTTCTTCATCAGATTGTTCAGAGATTTTTGAATATGTTTTTCACTCCGGCTGTCCAGTGCGGAAGTCGCTTCGTCAAAAATCAGAATCGGCGCGTTTTTCAAAATGGCGCGGGCAATGGCAATACGCTGGCGCTCCCCTCCGGACAAAACCACGCCCCGCTCGCCGACTTTGGTTTGATAACCGTCGGGAAAACTTTTAATAAACTCATCCGCCGCCGCTTTTTTTGCCGCTTTGACAACATCTTCATCAGCGGCGCCGGTTTTGCCGTAACGAATGTTTTCCATCAGCGTGCGATTAAACAGGCACACATCCTGCGGAATGGCGGCAATATTCTTATGCAGGGAATCCTGAGCTAAATCGCGGACATCAACGCCGTTGATTTTCACCGCGCCGCCGTTAACATCAAAATAGCGCGCAATCAGTTTGATGAAGGTCGATTTGCCGGAACCCGAAGCACCGACCAGACCGATTTTTTCTCCGGCCTTTATTTCAAGATTCAAACCGCGAAAAAGCTTCTTTTTGCCGACATAGGCGAAGTCAACATTTTCAAAACTGACAGAGGCCTTTTTGAACCTGGGTTTCAGGGCATTAGGACGGTCTTTGATTTCGGGTTCGACGGCCAGGGTTTCCAACGCGGAATTAATACGTCCGAAAATCCGCAGAATATTATTATAAACCCAGGTGATGCTAAATATCGTACCGCTCATGGTCATGAACAGGCCGTTTACGAAAATAAACTCGGTAGACGTCAGATGCCGACCGCGGAACAGCCATGCGGCATAAAGCATAAACAGCGCGAAAGAAACAACGACCGCCGCATGCTGAACCAAAACGACCAGCGCGCGTCCGTATTCTTCCCGGCTTTCGGCATTGCGGAGCAGGCGCAGGGCCTTCAAGAGATTAAGCCGTTCAAAACGAAAATTGGCAAAACTTTTGATTTCGCTGTAATTGGCAAGAGAATCCACAATCATGCCGTTGGCGCGGCTTTGTTCGGTGCCGGAAGCTTTTGACCAGTCATGCACTTTTCGTCCGAGGACAAAACCCAGCCCCGCCACGGAAAGCGCCCATAATGCGAAAACAGGCGTAAGCCACAAACTGACCGAACTCAAAATTACCAGACCGATTAAGACGTAAAAAACGGCGTAGCTGCTGTCTATGCAATGCCGGATAAGCTCGGTAACGCCGCTTTGAAGCTGCTGAACCTTATTGGATATGTTTCCGGACATTTCTTCGGAAAAATAAGCAATCGAATGCCGGTTGACATAGTCAAAGACGTCTCTGATTACGATGGTGCGCAGGCGCGGCGTGACTTTGGCGCCCAGAACAAAACCCAGATTGGGAACGGCCGTTCCCAAAAACTGTAACATAAAAGCGCCGAAAATGCAGGCCAGTATATTCTGCCAGGCATCCGCCGTATCCTGATAGCCCGAAACGGCCTCATAGAGCCGGGCCAGATAATAGGGCACAAACTGCCGGCAGATTTGTCCGGCGATCAGCAGACCCAGCATACCCAAAAGAAACCACTTGAAAATCTTTACATAATGCCAGACGAACTTTGCCGCGTTTTTTTCCATTTAATAATGCTTCTTGTTAACTCAAAATTGACACAATACAGATATTGTAATATCATATTTTTAATATTTACTCAAGGCGTAAGGTAAACATCTCATGGAAACACAATATTACACTCTTATCGAAAAGCAGGATTTTTACGAAATCATTGAAAACAAATACGGCGAACTGGCCATTTTCATTGACGCGCGCGACGGAGCTCCAGTTAATCCGGTATTGCAGTTCGACGGCAAAAAAACCGCTTTGCTTAAAAGAGACGACCGCCTGTCGGTCAAGCTTGACGACATTGACGACGAAACCAAAGGCCCGCTGGCGGAAGCCGAGTTTTTAATGATTGTGGAACTGAAGGGCAAAATGGTGGAAAGAGCCTATGCGGTTCCGGTGGAAAATGTTGAAGAAATCGAGCCGGTCGGGCGGCAGACCCGTGCCGACGAATATGTCCGTGCCAAAACCAAAGATGAAATTCTGGCCAAATTTGGCGTCGTGAAGTCTTGGGTCAGCGGTTCGGAAAACAACAAATAAGGAACAAAAAATGATTGGTTTGGTTTTGGTTACCCACGGTAATCTGGCGTTGGAATTTATTTCGGCAATGCAGCATGTTGTCGGCAAACAAGATCAGGTTGAAGCCGTATGCATCGGTCCCGAAGACGATATGGAAGAACGCCGTGCCGAAATTCTCGACAAGGTGGAGAAATGCGATTCAGGCAGCGGGGTCGTGGTGTTGACGGATATGTTCGGCGGCACGCCTTCCAATCTGGCCATTTCAATTATGTCGCGCGCCAATGTTGAAATTCTGGCCGGCGTCAATTTGCCGATGCTGATTAAAATTGCGTCGCTGCGCAAAGAAAAATCTTTAAAAGACACGGTGGAAGGCGCGCAGGAAGCCGGCAAAAAATATATTAACGTCGCATCACAACTATTGGGAATGTAGCCATGACTGAAGAAAAACTTTCCGCCGAACTGACCATTCAAAACAAAAAGGGGCTGCATGCCCGGGCCGCGGCCGCGTTTGTAAAAACCATCGCTCCGTTTGACTGCGAAATAGAAGTCGAGCGAATCGGACAAACCGTCAGCGGTACGTCTATCATGGGGCTGATGATGCTCGCAGCCGCCAAAGATACCACCATCAAAGTTTCGGCCAGCGGCAATCAAGCCAAAGAAGCTTTGGAGGCGGTTGTTGCCCTGGTCAACAATAAATTCGGCGAAGAGTAATTTTCCCGATGAAGGCCAAGGCACCGCGCAACCGCACCATTGAACTGGACAACAAACAAATCGCTCTTTATGCCAAAAGGGCGATTAAACTTTCGGTTCCGGTTGAAGCGGAGGCGGTAACGGACAAGATAATCCTGCAAGATTCACTCAAAGCCATGAATTATCTGCCCGAGGCCTGCGTTGATCTGATGATTGCGGATCCGCCTTATAACCTGACCAAAAATTTTGCCGGCACAACGTTTAAGGAAATGGCGCTCAAAGAATATCAAAAATGGCTGGACAGGTGGCTGAAGAAAACCGTGCGCATTCTGAAACCGAACGCCAGTATTTATATTTGTTCCGACTGGAAAACCTCCATTGCCATTCCTGAGGTCGCCGGAAAATATTTTGTTTTGCAAAACCGGATTTCATGGGAGAGGGAAAAAGGACGCGGTTCCAAAAACAACTGGAAAAACTGTCTGGAAGACATCTGGTTTTTCACAAAGTCGGAAACATATACTTTCAACCTTGACGCGGTTAAGATCCAACGGCCGGTCATTGCTCCGTACCGCGACGAGAAAGGGCTTCCCAAAGACTGGATTGACGAGGGAAAAAGCAAATTCCGCTACACGCATCCGTCCAACATCTGGACCGACATATCCATTCCGTTTTGGTCTATGCCCGAAAACACGCCGCATCCGACCCAAAAGCCCGAAAAACTGATTGCCAAGCTGATTCTGGCTTCCAGCAACGAAGGCGACGTCGTTTTCGATCCGTTTCTCGGTTCCGGCACGACCGCGGTTGCCGCCAAAAAGCTCGGCCGCCGCTATATCGGCATCGAACGGGAAAAAGAATATGCGGCCTTGGCGGAAAAACGTCTGGAGATGGCTGATGAAAACAAGGAAATCCAAGGTTTTGAAAACGGGATATTCAAAGCCCGCAATCAGGTGTAAGTCGATATGGCTTTAAGTTTTATCTAGCACAAAGTTCTATTGTCACAGGCTGAACGGCTGCTTAAATCTGTTTGGCGGCATGAGAAAAATCATGCTGAAATTTTTCAATTTTTTAGGAGAAACAAAATGTCTTGCAAAACAAATATGATGAAATCGGCCAGTTCTTCCGACGAAAAATCTTCTAACTCCAAAGAAACCTCTTCCAACTCCAGCTCCAACTCTGCAAAATCGAGCTGCGGCTGCGGCAAGAAATAAACTTCCGTAAAAAAATCCGTCCCTTCTCTGTTTTTAAGCGGAGAAGGGATTATTTTATTTTGGCCTTTATTATTTAATTTATTCGTCTATATTAGATTTTGATTGGATTTATCTTGCAAGGGTTAAAATGATGAAAAAACTGCTGAGTCTGGTTACGGCACTGATGTGTCTGTCCGCACAGGTTCGGGCGCAGGCGCCGGACGCCCAAAAAGTCAAAGAAATAGAAGACTATCTTAACAACATTAAGACCATTCAGGCCGATTTTGTTCAAACCGCCAGCAACGGCAGCATGGCCGAAGGAAAAATCTATATTGCCAAGCCCAATAAAATCCGCATGGAATATGACGACCCCACTTCGGTTCTGATTGTCGGAGACGGCAGTTTTATCGTTTATAACGACAAAGAGCTTGATCAGGTTACGCATATTGACTACGACGATATTCCGGCTACGCTGATTTTGGCCAACGATATCAAAATCGACGGAAAAAACCTGAAGATTACCGATTATTACCAAGATGCCGGCAGCACGACCCTGACGTTGGAATATCCTCAAAAACCCGATATCAGCCCGATTACGCTGACTTTTGAAAACGAACCTTTGGATCTGAAACAGTGGAAAGTTATCGATCCGCAGTCCGTGGAGGTGACGGTGTCTTTATACGGCGCAGTCAAAGACGCAAAACTGGACAATGACCTGTTTAAATTCAAAAAATCGAGAAACAACCCTTTGAACTACAAAAACAAAAAATAATGGAAACCTTTAAGCTTATCACCTGGAACGTCAACTCCGTACGCATTCGTCTTGAACTGCTGAAAAAGCTGATTGAGACGGAAAGCCCGGACATTGTCTGTTTGCAGGAAGTCAAGGCCAAGGAGGAAGATTTTCCGTATGATTTCGTCAGACAGACGGGATATGAAAACATCGGCCTCTACGGTATGCCCGGGTACAACGGCGTAGCCATTCTGGCAAAATGCGGCCTGAATGACGTCTGCCGTATGGACTGGGTCGGAAAAAAAGACGCGCGGCACATTAAAACCACCGTGTTTGACGATATTGAAATAAACAACATATACGTTCCGGCCGGGGGTGACATTCCCGATCCGATAGAAAATCTTTCTTTTGCGCACAAGCTGACATTCATGGATGACATATCCGAATATTATGAACAGCGCAAACAAGCTCTCAGCGGCAAAAAAATGCTGCTTTGCGGTGATTTTAACGTTGCGCCTTACGAAAACGACGTCTGGAATCACAAACAGCTTCTGAAAATCGTTTCGCATACGCCGATAGAAGTGGAACGTCTGACGCGGATGAAAAACTCGCTTGATTTTGTGGATGTGGCGCGCGAATTTTATCCGCCGGCCGAAAAAATCTTCACCTGGTGGAGCTACCGTAATCCCAATTGGGCAACAAACGACAAAGGCCGGCGGCTGGATCATGTCTGGGTAACGCCTAACCTTAAAGCAAGGGTCGTTTCTTACAAAATATTAAAAGAAGCGCGTTCCTGGGAAAGGCCGTCAGACCATGTGCCGGTTGTGGTCGAAATCAAGAAAGCTTAAAAAAGGGGAGCATTTTCTCCCCTTTTTTATATTTTCAGCCGGTAGCCGCCGTCTTCTGTTAAAATAAGCTGGGCTTCAGCGTCTTCGTGCTCCACTTTTTGCCGCAGACGGTAAATATGGGTTTCAATGGTATGGGTGCTGACGTCGGGACTATATCCCCAGACTTCCTGCAACAGCTCATTTTTGGTAACGATGCGGTCTTTGCATTTGTACAAATATCTGATGACAGCCACTTCCTTTTCGGTCAGCTTTATAACTTCCTTATTACGCTGATTATAAATGTCTTTTTTTATCGGCCGGACGATATAGCGGTTAAACTTGAGATAACCGGCTTCGCTGTTTTCCAGCAGGTTGATGCCGGCATGAATGCTGTTCAGAAGGTCTTCAAGGCAAAAAGGCTTGCCGATGACCGTATTTAAAACCGAATTTTCAACTTTTTCATCAGATGACTTTTGCAGCAGAATTACCGGCGTCCGCGGATGGTTTTTGCGGATTTCCGCCAGAGATGCGGTGGCTTCGTCCAAAATAATCATATCTACCATTACCGTTTCGTCGTCTTCCCGAATGACGTTGTAGTCGCCGGCATAAAGCGCTATCTGCTCCGACAAATCATCGGCAAAATCGGACCGGGACGAAAGAAACAAGATGTTCGGCATATTTACTCCTTAAAAATTCAGACTTAAACCGGCAACGAAAGCATAGCCCCGGTTGTTGTCAGCGGCGGCGGCCGTGTCTCCCTCAAAATTTACGTGAGCGGCCGTCAGATATATATCCATGTATTTATTGTATTGATAGCGGTTTGAAAAGGCAATTATTTCGTCCTGATTATCACTGTTTTCGGCAACGGATCTGAAATAAGACAAAGAAGCCTTGTATGGGCCGATTTCATAACCGAGACCGACATCCCAGGCATATCCTTCGCGATAGCCGTCAAAAAATTCCGGCGTGTTGTCCGAAACCTTTCGGTTCAGCGGCGCATCTCCGTCTTCGGCACTGGTTTTGCGCCAGCTGCCGCCCAACGTCCAATTGCCGCGGGACAAACTCAAACCGGCGGAAAATTCCTTATCGATGTCGACAAATTCGGCAAAGCCCAAAGACGTCGTCATCTCGGCAAAGCCCAAGTCAAGATGATTGTAGGCAGAGACAACATAGCCCTCCTTGTTGCGGTAGGGGGCATCTTTGTTAATCAGTCCTCGGCGGTTATAGCTGTCGGGAACATAGCTGAAACCCAGCATCGTGTTATAAAATTCCGGCGTGATATAAGTCAGTTTGGCGGCAACACCATCGGTGTTGATGGCGGTGGAATTCAGAGTTGCAAATTTTGCTTCGCGGCCGCGGCGCTTCCAGTTCGGGTTGCGGATAAAATCAACAACATCAACGTTGTTCGGCCCCAAGAGGCCCGCTTCCGGCGCACCGACATGAAACTGATAGGCCGCGTTGAAAGTCTGCCCCGCCATCAGCCGGCCAGCCGGACCGTCAACAATCGCATAGACCTCCTCGCCCCATTTGCCCTGATTATAGTCTTCAAGCTCATGATTCAAACCGAACATCAAATCTATATACAAACCGGCTTCAATTTCGCCGTCAAAAATATATTTGGCATAAGCTCCCAGCTCCGCGTCGCCGACACCGTGGTTGTGGCTGTTATAGGCACTGAACTTTTCGGCAACATCGCTGTATCCGTACAAACCGCTTACGGAACCGGAAAAGCCGTATTCCCATTCCGCCGCCCGAACCGGAGAAGCCCCTAAAACGGCTGCCAGAAGCAAAAGACAAAATTTATTTTTCATGAGCGTTACCTTTGTTTAACACTCTGCAAGTTTAGAATCACTTCTCAAGCAGAGTCAACACAATATGTTTGCAATATGGCATAGATAATCTTATAATTCGTTAAAAAAAGGAGGCAAATGATGAAACCATTTAAGTCAGGACTGGCCGTCATGCGCGCGCAGCCGCCGCATATCGGACATTTGAAACTTATCCGAAGAATGCTGGACGAATGCGAAAAAATCATCATTATCCTAGGATCGGTACAGGAACAGGGCACGGACAGAAATCCATACAGCTACATTCAGCGTAAGCAGATGCTGCAAAAAATTTATGAAAACACCGCCGAGCAGGAACGCATTAAAATTCTCGGCATTTTTGACATCAACAATCCGACCGAATGGGCCGACTTTGTCCTGGATTTCATCAAAGAGGCCGCGCCGGAAACCGAAAAACCGGATGTATATTATGCCGGCAGCGAATATGACGCGCAATGGTTCCGCAAGTCTTTCCGCCACATTCGGATAGAAAACCGCATTGATTATGATTTTCCCTACGTCTCCGGTTCTATGGTGCGGGATATGATTAAAATCGGCGATCAGCGCTGGCATAATTTTGTGCCGCAAGCTATCCACAGTATGATTGAAGAATTGTCGCAAGCTAAAAAAGGAATGAAATAATGCAAAAAATATGGGACAAACTTGTAAACGGATTAAAAAAATATTGCGATGACAACGGTTTTACAGACGTGTGTCTGGGCTTGTCAGGCGGTCTGGATTCAGCGGTCTGCGCGGTTCTGGCCGCAGATGCCTTGGGCGGAAAACACGTTCATGCCCTGATGATGAAAACGCGTTACACATCGCAATTAAGCCTTAAAATCGCGGCGGAAATTGCCGCAGACAACCGTCTGGATTTCAAGGAAGCCGACATTCAGCCGACAATCGACGCGCAAAAGGCGTTTCTGGCGGACCTGTTCGGCGAAGAACCGCGGAATATTGTTCTGGAAAATCTGCAAGCCCGGGAACGAGGCAAAATACTGATGGCGCTTTCCAATCAATACAATTATCTGGTGCTGGCCTGCGGCAACAAGTCCGAAGCAGCCATGGGATATTGCACGCTCTACGGGGACACCTGCGGCGGCCTGGCGCCGATTGCGGGTCTTTACAAGTCCGAAATCTTTGAACTGGCCAAATGGCGCAACGGCTTGAGCAAAGTCATGCCGGCAGAAGTAATTTCCCGCGCGCCGAGCGCAGAACTTGCTGCCGGACAGAAAGACGAAGACAGTCTGCCGCCTTACAGCCTGTTGGATAAAATTTTAAAACTTCATATCGAAGGAGCGCAGAGCGCGGCAGAAATCGCCGCGGAAGGTTATGACGCGGTTACGGTTGAACAAGTGATAAAAAGATATAAGAACCAGGCATTCAAGCGTTTGCAGCTGCCGCCGGCGCTGAAGCTTTGATTTGACGCCCGCATTGCCAACAAATAAATCCGCGGGTGAAAAATGTTTTTCGTGCTGATTAACAGATAAAAATATCTCCGAAAAACAAATGTGCTTTCCGGAGATATTTTTTTATGAATATTTAAATATCCAAGTTAACAACATTCAGGGCATTATCCTGAATAAATTCCTTACGGGGCTCAACCACGTCACCCATCAAGGTTGAAAAGACCTCATCGGCTTCGTCCATATGGTCGATTTTAACCTGCAGCAGAGAACGGGCTTCCGGATCAAGCGTGGTTTCCCACAACTGTTCGGGGTTCATTTCTCCCAATCCTTTATAGCGCTGAATGGTAATTCCCTTTTTGCCGCCGGACATAATCGCGTCAACGAAAGTCACGGGGCCGGTAATTTTTTTCTCAATGCCGCCTTTGGACATCAGCACGCTGGCTTCACCGAAGTTTTCGCGCAGCAAATCGCGCATCGTGTTCAAGGTTTTGGCTTCGTTGCTTTCCAGAATGCCGTTGTCAACCAGATAGTCTTCCCTGACGCTGCGCAGCGTGCGATGGAAAGAAATGGCGCCGTTGCCTAAAACATCCGCTTTCCAGCCGCGGTCATATTCGGCTTCAAGATTGTCGAGGCGAACGACCAGCTTATCCAGCTCGGCCTTAAGCAAAGGAATGTCAGTATAGACCTTTTCGTCAAACAGACCGAAAATGGCCATCTGTTCAATAATTTTTTCGGGAATGTTTTTGCTCAAATTGGCAAGCAAAGTACTGGCCTTGCGGTTTCTTTCAACCAGGTCTATCAGATCCTGACCGACAATCTGTTCTCCGCCGGCTCTGACCAAAACCGCATCATCGCAACCGCCGCGAATCAGATAATCTTCCATTTCGCGTTCGTTTTTGATGTATATAATCGAGTTGCCTTTTTTAACTTTATACAGCGGCGGCTGGGCAATGTAGACATAGCCGCGTTCAATGAGTTCGGGCATCTGGCGGTAGAAGAAAGTCAGCAGCAAAGTACGGATATGGCTGCCGTCGACATCGGCATCGGCCATGATGATGATTTTGTGATAACGGCATTTGTCGGGATTAAAGTCATCGCGCCCGATACCGGTTCCCAGAGCGGTGATAATCGTTCCGATTTCGGCCGAATTAAGCATCTTGTCAAAACGCGCACGTTCAACATTCAAAATTTTACCGCGCAGAGGCATAATCGCCTGATTGCGGCGATGACGACCCTGTTTGGCAGAACCGCCCGCAGAATCTCCCTCGACGATGAACACTTCGGACAAGGCCGGATCTTTTTCCTGACAATCAGCCAACTTGCCCGGCAGGGAGGCAACGTCCAAAACGCCTTTGCGGCGGGTCAGTTCGCGGGCTTTGCGCGCCGCTTCGCGGGCAGTTGCCGCCTCAACGATTTTGCCGACAATAATTTTGGCTTCGTTCGGATGCTCGTCAAGCCATTCCTTGAGCTTGTCGCCGACAATGCTTTCCACGACCGGACGCACTTCGGAAGAAACCAGTTTTTCTTTGGTCTGCGACGAAAACTTCGGATCCGGAACCTTAACCGACAAAACGCAGCTCAGGCCTTCGCGCATATCATCGCCGGAAAGCTGAACCTTATCTTTTTTCAAAAGCCCGTTTTCAACCACATAGTTGTTCAACGTGCGGGTCAGCGCACCGCGGAAACCGGCCAGATGGGTACCGCCGTCTTTTTGAGGCACGTTGTTGGTAAAGCAGAGCATACTCTCGTTGTAGGCATTGGTCCACTGCAAAGCGCAGTCGACCTGAATGCCGTCTTTTTCACCGCTGATGGAGATGACTTCTTCGTGCAGCGGCGCTTTAGACTTGTTCAAATGGTTGACAAATGCCTTCAGACCGCCTTCATAGTGGAAATCAACTTCGCGGGGTTCGGCGCCGCGGCGGTCGATAAGCTTCAGATAGACACCGGAATTCAAAAAGGCTTTTTCGCGAATGGCACGTTCCAGCGTTTCAAAGCTGAACTCCGTCATGGTGAAAGTTTCCGGAGAAGGAAGGAAAGTAACTTCGGTACCGTGACGGCCTTCGGCGTCGCCGACAACTTCCAGATGACGGGTGACGTTACCGTGCGAAAACTCGGCAATATGTTCGTGACCTTCGCGCCAAATACGCAGTTTGAGCCAGACCGACAAGGCATTTACCACCGAAACGCCCACGCCGTGCAAACCGCCGGAAACTTTATAGGAGTTATTGTCAAACTTACCGCCGGAGTGAAGCTCGGTCATAATAACTTCGGCAGCCGAAACGCCTTCTTCTTTGTGCATGCCGACCGGAATGCCGCGGCCGTTGTCGCGAATGGTGGCAGAACCGTCGGGATTTAAAATAACTTCAGTCTTGTCGCAGTAACCGGCCAGAGCCTCGTCAATCGCATTATCCAAGACCTCATAAATCATATGATGCAGACCGGAACCGTCATCGGTGTCGCCGATGTACATTCCCGGGCGTTTGCGGACAGCGTCCAAACCTCTTAAAACCTTAATGGAATCAGCATTATATTCGGATTCTTCTTTAAGAATTTCCTCTTGGGTCATTTCACTCATATTATTTTTTCTTCCTTCTTTTTTGATAGAAAACAACTGTTTTGAAATATACACCCGAATATCCGAATCACCAAACGATAAATCAAAGATATCAACGGATAAACGAAGATTTAACAATGTTTTTACGCAATTGAGGCTACATTGTTTGGACAAAAATATTTTATAGACAAAACAAGCTTAATGTGTTAGTCTGAAGTAAAGGTCAAACAACAGGAAACAAAAGATGAAAAATAAAATATATCTGGATTTTGAAGACGGACTAGACGCAAAATATAAACGGTGGACCGAAGAAGCCATACATGATTTTATCTCACTGTTTCCGGAATATGAAGACCAGTTTGAGGTCGGAAAAGGCAATCTGACCCTCCATAACTATAACACTCTTGTTACCGTCGCACGACAAAATAAGGACAATAACCCGAATTTTGATTTAGCCAGCTTTGCAAAACAATTTGAGCAGCGCAGCGACGGAAGTTATCAGGTATCCGTAAACAAACAAGCCGCTTTAGCCACCAGCAACGGTGTTCTCGACATAGAAAAATGGTCACAATTGCAGCTGGAAGCCTTGGGCGGCAAATATGCACCGGCGGGGCCGACGGTCGTTGCCGTTTTGAAAGCCCCGGCTGCCGGAAACATCCGCGGCATATCCAGCGGCAGCAGTATCGGAATTTCGGCTGGAACCTGCGCAGCGCTCGGTTTGCAAGGCGCCGAACTTAAAAACTATTTCAAAGATATCATTATGCATGAACTCGGACACCGTTTTAACGCGACGCACGAAGGACGAAAAAACGTGGTCGAAAATCTGGGAACGCATTGCACCGACGCCGATTGCCTGATGTATGAATACGCTTATACGCTGAACAATTCGACGCGGCGGCGCGGCAAAAACAATCCTTTCTGCAGCGAATGCATGGCATCAATGCGCGAGTATATGCAAAACGTCATGAAATTTGAGCGCAGCAAGGAACAATCATCCGTCAACCTCCTGCAAGCCGTTGACATCCGCAGTCTGCCGCTGTTTCAGGATATCAGCGAAGGCGAGTTAATCGCCCTTGACAGCTATATGCGTATTCTTGAAGAAAACAACATTCAAAGATCTCCGCAAGAACAACTTTTGGATATGATAAGCATTTTTGCTTCCGCCCGCGGCGGACACAACCTTTCTTCAGACAAAGAAGACAACGTTATCGGCGAAGACAAGTTTTTGCTGGCAACAGCCAAAACCGACTGGAACGACGCGGCGCAGCTTTCAATCCTGCAGGGTAAAATCTATTCATTCAAAAGATACGTTGCTTACAAACCGCCATTTAAAATCGAAGACATGGAAAGTCCGACGCCCGCGGTCGAAGCGGTTGAAAAGGCACAGCTCAATCAGGGCAATCTGGCCAGAGTTTCCGACGAGGGGTATTGGATCCGCAAATACGGCCAGGGTTATTTTGACAACATCAAGGCCAATCCGCAAAAAGAACTCCATCGCTTTATCTTAAACGTCAATCCCAGCGAAGACCTGTTTCAAAAACTTGATGATTTTGCAGTTAAATTCGGCTGTCAATACAAGTTTCCGCATTTGCTTTCCTGGAACGGACGCATTGACCCGGTCGTCATTTACACTTCCGACGACCGAATTGCCGAGCAGCAAAAAGAACTGGTAAAGATTGCCGCGCCTTATGTCCGCCGCGAAAGAATGACCAACGGACTGGACGGCACCCGAATTGCCGACGGTATTTTTATGGCCAAGGAACGCGACAAATCTGACATTCTGGCTCTGGCCCAAAAAGCCGAACCCAGACTTCCGAAACTGGCTGCAAAACTGCGGCAGGAAGCTCAGGATTCGAGAAATCATCCGCTCAGTCTGGGAGAATTTTTGGCTTATGAAGCCATTGTTGCCAATATAAATTCTCTTCCGTCACAAAATCATGTTGTTTCCCTTCCCGAATTTAACTTTGAAAATCCGGGAAGGCGCGAGATTTTTCATATTTATAATCGCCTCAAAAAACAAAACGCACCCATGGCTCAAAAACTGGACAAGCTGTGTGACAAACATAATTCAGACTGGCCCAAAATAGCCGCTGATCCCCAGTTCAAACAGATAAAGGCCGAATTTGAAAAAACGCAGCCGCAGAAAAAAACGCCCGAAAATGTTCACATCAGCAACGAACCGTTGAGCGAAACCGCTCAGGACAAAAGCTTTAAAAAAGCGCTGCGCGAAGTTTTTCAGCCGGCGGCTCAAAAAGAAGGCTCGACTTATGTTGAAGACATCAAAGCCCAAAACTATCAGGCGCGAATCGAACATACCGACGGAAGCGTCGATCATATCGAAGCTTCAAGCGCCGTCAACATATCGCTGACATCGGCAGACAAAGACGGCAACCCGCAGGTGCCCGGCATGGAAAGATTTCGCAATATCGTCGAATATGCCCAAAAGCAGAACCGGGCCATTACGTTTGGCGACATCCGTTCCCCCGAATTTAAGGCACGGCTGATGATTGCGTGTCTGGAGGCCAACCCCCCGGTCAAAATGAAAGGCGCTCCGGCCACGGACAAGACCTTTGTCGACAGTCTGAGCGACGATTTGAAAAAACAGCTGCACCGAGCCATGCTTGCCGCCAAACGCCGGCAACAGCCGCAGCAGCCCAAAACCGAAGAAGAAACGACGGCTGCGCCGCAAAACGACTATGAAAAGAGCCGCGAAACCCGTAAAAACATTTTGGAAAACAAAGAAAAGCTCGGAAAAATAAGCAAAATTGAAAAGGCGGAACTTGAAGATATCAGAGCTATCATTTTGAACCGAATCGAGTTCAACAAAGCGGCAAAAAAATACGGAGACGAAAATGATCCCCGTTTTGCCGAACACAAACAAAAAAGCGGCTTTGGAATCGAAAACTATTACTATTCTTCTAAAGCAAAACGCGTTTGCGCCGACTGGAAACTGCATCTCGACGTGGTGCCGAACCGCGGACACCCGACCACTAAAGCGGTTTCCGAATTTTTAGAAAAGCTGGATATTGAACATAAAATTGCCCACGGCGGCGAAAACGGCAAAGGGATGACCATTTATGTGGGAAGTTACAACGACACCCTGCGTCTGGCCAAAGAAATCAACGCCCGTTTCGGCAAAGAGATTGAACCGTCTCCCCGCTATGTGGACCAGGCGTTAAGCGAACACTATTTCAATCCCAAAGTCTGCGGCAGATTTTATATGCAGAACATTTTCGATACGCAATATCCGAGAAGTTTCGTCGCCGGCATCTGTCCGGCCGCCGGAACCAGAAATTCCGAACTGGAAAGGGAAAGCGGACAATACCGGATATTCGACCTCGGTCAGAAAAACGGCATTATTCCGGCCGAAGACCAATTTTCCGACAACAGTTACCAGCGGCTGTATTTCCGGTGCGGAGATTATCATAAATCTTATGTTTTTCAAAATCTGGAAGCCTATTGTTCGCATAAGCTGTATGAAAAAGAACTTGGTGAATTTTACTGCGGCAAAAATGCCGAAAAATTTGAGCGGGATTTCTTTGGCGACCGTCTGCCCGAGAAAGGTTCGCCCGAACGCGCACAGTGGGACAAGACCGCGCAACAATATGTTTCTTTCATTGAAAAAGAACATCCGAATATCATCGGCAGAATGCAACAGGAAAAACAAAAATATATTCCTCTCGACTTTTCCAAACTGCCGCCGGCACCGATTAAACCGCAGACGAAACAGAGCGGAAGATAAGACCTTAAAGAAAACTCCCTTGAAACAAGGGAGTTTTTACCGGTTCAGTGCGCCTGAGTCCAGTTGTCTCCCACCCCGACTTCCGCAATGAACGGAACGGATAAGTCAACTACGTTTTCCATGGTTCGTTTAATCAGCTTCGAAACTTCTTCAACCTCGTTTTCCGGCGCTTCAAAAACCAGTTCGTCATGTACCTGCAGCAGCATTTTTGTTTGCCAGCCGCCCTGCTCCAGTTCATTTTGAACCGCAATCATGGCGCGTTTGATAATATCGGCGGCACCGCCCTGAATCGGCGCATTAATCGCTGCGCGCTCGGCATTGGCAACTATACGCTTGTTCTGATCGTTAATGCCCATGACCGAACATTTGCGGCCGAATGGGGTGACGACATAGCCGTATTGATGCGCAAAAAGAATGGTATCATCCATATATTTCTTGATTTCCGGCATTTGCGCAAAATAAGCGTCAATATAGCGTTTGGCTTCATCGTTGCTGACATCTATCTGTTTGGCCAGCCCGTATTGCGAAATGCCGTAGACAATGCCGAAGTTAATGGCTTTGGCATGGCGGCGCATATTGGCGTCAACCTCCTCATAAGGCACGCCGAAAACTTTGGCCGCGGTGGCCGCATGAATGTCTATTCCCTGTTCAAAAGCATGTTTCAGCCCTTTGACATCCGCAACGGAAGCCAGCAAACGCAGCTCGACCTGAGAATAGTCGGAAGCTATAATCTTGCAGCCGGGACCGGCAATAAAACATTCGCGGATTTTCCGGCCTTCGTCACTGCGGATGGGAATGTTCTGCAGGTTCGGGTTGGACGAGGCCAAACGCCCGGTATTGGCCACCACCTGCGAAAAGGTCGTATGAACGCGGTTGTTTTTATCAAGCAGTCCCAACAGCGCATCAGAATAAGTCGACTTTAATTTACTGATACCGCGCCAGTCAAGAATTTTGGCGGCCAGAAGATTGCCGTCGGAAGCCAGATTTTCCAAAACGTCTGCACCGGTCTGCCAGGCGCCGGTCGGGGTCTTTTTGCCTTTGGCGCCGAGTTTGCCGAACAAAATTTCGCCAATCTGCTTGGGCGAGCCGATGTTAAATTCTTCGTCGGCAAGTTGGTAGATTTCCTGCTCAAAGGTTTTGAGCTTGGCTTCAAACTCTTTGCTGAGATTAATCAGCCCCGGCGCGTTTACCATAATGCCGTTTTGTTCCATCCTCTTCAGAATGCTTATCAGCGGCCGGTCAAAATCTTCATAAACCGAAACCATTTTCTCGTTGATAAGACGCGGTTTCAGAACATTGTAAAGACGCAGAGTGATATCCGCGTCTTCGGCGGCATAATCCAGCGCCTTGTCCAGTGGAACTAGATCAAAAGAGATTTTATCCTTGCCGCTGCCGCAGACGTCTTCATAACGAATCGTCTTATAATCCAAAAACAACTGTGCCAGTTCGTCCATTCCATGGCCGTGACCGGAGCTATCCAGATCATAAGACAGCACCGCCGTGTCTTCGACCGGGCTAAAAGGCGCATCGGAACCGATAACCTGAGCAAAAAAGTGCATATCAAACTTAATGTTATGTCCGATTTTCAAGACGGACGGATCTGCCATCAGCGGCGCCAGATAACGCGCAACGGTTTCAAAAGAAAGTTGGGGAATTTCTTCTGCGGCCGGCGCTGCAAACAAATCCATATTTTTACCGGCCGGCGCAGATCGGTGACGCAGCGGCACATAACAGGCTGTTCCCTCTTCAACCGCCATAGAAAAACCGACAATCTCGTCAAAAGACGGGTTGAGACCGTTGGTTTCGGTGTCAAAGGCAAAATAACCGCGTTCTTTTATCATTTCCGCCCATTTTTTTAAGCCCGGTTCGTCCAGAACCAGTTCATAGCGTTTCTCAACGGGTTTAAATACAGCGTTCACAGCCTTATTATCATCACAATCCGCCATTGTTGAACAGCGTTCTTCCACCCAGCGCTGCAAACGGGGTTTAAGGCTTTTGAAACCGTATTTGTCAACAAAGGCTTCCAATGTGTCAAAAGACGGGCGGCGGCAGTGATAATCTTCAATATCATGTTCAACCGGAACATCGTTTTTCAGCGTAACCAGCTGCAAAGATATTCTGGCGTTGTCAATGTTGGCCAGCAGGGTTTCGCGGCGTTTGTTCTGCTTGATTTCGGCGGCACGGGTCAGCACGCCCTCCAACGAGCCGAACTCTTCAATCAGTTGGGCGGCGGTTTTCAAACCGATGCCGGGAACGCCCGGAATATTGTCGATGCTGTCGCCGGCCAGCGCCTGAACGTCAACGACCTTATCGGGATAGACGCCGAATTTTTCCTTGACGTCTTCCGGCGAGAAAAACTTGTCCTTCATGGGATCGTAAAAAGTGACGCCGGGGCGGATGAGCTGCATCAAGTCCTTGTCCGCGGAAACCACCACAGCCTCATAGCCCTTTTCCAGCGCTTTGGCCGCGTAGGTGGCAATCAGGTCGTCGGCTTCAAAGCCTTCCATTTCCAATTGGTTGAGGTTCAGGGCCGAAACGGCTTCGCGGATAATCGGAAACTGGGGTATCAGTTCTTCGGGAATTTCGCGACGGGTACCTTTGTAGTCGGGGAAAATATCGTTGCGGTAGTTTTGGCGTTTGGCATCAAACAGCACCAGACAATAATCGCAGTCGATTTCTTTGGTCAGACGCAGAAACATATTGGTAAAGCCGTAAACGGCATTGACCGGAACACCTTCCGGAGACGTCATGGGCGGAAGCCCGTAAAAAGCACGAAAAATATAGCCGGAACCGTCGACAAGGCAGACTTTTTTAGTCATAAGCGCTCACTTTTCAAGAAATTGAATCAATGAAAGAAATATAGCACTTCAACGAATGAATTAAAGCAAAAATTATTCGCCGATGGATAAAAAGAAAGACCGTTCAAGATTGTCCACCGCGCAAACATCGGTTTTGTAGACATCTTCATAATCTTCAACATACTGCGCCAACGCCTTTGCAACCAACTCGTCAAAACTCTGACCATTTTTCTTGGCAATTTTAGCGATTTTCTTTTGCAAATCGGCATTTATTGAAACGGAAACATCGGTCATAAAATCTTCCTTAACGATTGTGTGCTATGTAATGAACATTGTTTTAAAATATTTTGCGAATCGGCGCAAGAGTCAAAAAGGCGGGAATCGTGGCAAAAGCTAAAAAAAAGAGTAAAAAAACCAAGAAAAAAGAGTCAAAACAACGCATTAAGAATCGGCACCTGATATTAAAAATTTTAGCAGTGCTGGTGATAACTTTATTAATGTATATCGGCTATTGTATTCTCACCTTGCCGAATATGGAGGAAGCCATCAACCGCACCCGTCAGCCTTCAACGGTAATTGCCGCCGAGAACGGCAACGAGATAACCACTTTCGGCAGCGTTTATTCCGAAGTCATTCATGTCGACGAGCTGCCGCAATATGTGCCGGACGCCATCATTTCCACCGAAGACAGACGGTTTTACAGCCATTTCGGTTTTGACGTTATTTCTTTCACGCGGGCAATGCTGACCAATATGTTTTTGGGACGTTACGCCCAGGGCGGCAGCACCATCACCCAGCAGGTGGCCAAAAACCTGTTTCTAACTCCCAACAAAAACATAAAGCGCAAAACGCAGGAGCTGTTGCTGGCTTTTTGGCTGGAGTACAAATTCAGCAAAGAACAGATATTGACCCTGTATTTAAATCGCGTCTATCTCGGTTCCGGAACCTACGGCATTGAGGCTGCCAGCCAGAAATATTTCCAGAAATCCTCCCGTGACCTGAACCTCAAGGAAGCGGCGGTCATTGCCGGAATGCTCAAAGCCCCTTCTCGTTACAATCCGATTGCTTCGGAAGAACGCGCCGTCGACCGTGCCAAAGTCGTTTTGCAAAATATGGTCAACAACAGGGTTCTGACGCAGATGCAGGCAGAAAACGCTCTCAAAATGCGGTTGGGACCGGAAAAGAAATACAACGTTAAAGATGCCATGCATTTTGCCGACTGGGTTTACAATGACGTCAATGCCTACATCGGCGAAAGAGACAATGACATTTACGTTCTGACCACGCTTGACCAGGATTTGCAGCAGGCCGCTACCCGCATATTGTCGGAAACCATCAAAGCCAACCGCGAAAAAAGAAACGTAACGCAGGGCGCAATCGTGGTTATGGACAAGACCGGCGCCATAAAAGCGATGGTCGGCGGCACGGATTACAACAAAAGCCAGTTTAACCGCGCCATTCAGGCTTTGCGGCAACCGGGTTCGGCTTTCAAGCCTTTTGTTTACCTGACCGCTTTGCAGGACGGTTTCGCCCCCGACGACGTGATTATGGACGTGCCGCTGACAATCGGAAAATGGAAACCGGAAAACGCCGACAAAAAATATTACGGCGAAGTTACCCTGCAGCAGGCCTTAACCAAGTCGCTCAATCTGGCAACGGTCAATTTGTCGGAAATGCTGAGCAAATCCGAAATTATCCGCAATGCCGAACGTATGGGGATCACTACCGACATTCAAAACAGTCCGTCGCTGGCTTTGGGAACTTTCGAGGTGAAAGTCATCGACATGGCCGCGGCTTATACCGTGCTGGCCAACGGCGGTTATGCGGTGTGGCCCCACGCCATTCAGGAAATCTATACCCGCGACGGGTTCCAACTGTATCAGCGCAACATTGATTCCCCGAACCGTATCGTCAAAGAAAAACACGTACGGCAGCTGACATCCATGCTGGAAGACGTTATCAGCCGAGGAACCGGAAAAAGAGCCCAAATACCCGGATTTGCAGCCGGCAAGACCGGAACCTCCCAAGACAACCGCGACGCATGGTTTGTCGGTTATACAGACGAACTTACTACCGCCGTCTGGCTCGGCAATGACGACAACTCGCCGATGAAAGGCGTATCCGGCGCCAACCTGCCGGCCGAAATATGGAAAAAAGTGATGCTCAGCGCAAAAAAAATAAGACCGGAGCAGAATTAAAATAGTGCTTTTCGTTTGAGAATTATTATATATAATGACGGAAAGAAAATTGTTATGATAATAAGGACATAAAATAATGACACAAAAACCCGTAATGCTGCTGATCCTCGACGGATGGGGATACCGCGAAAAAATTACTCCCGACAACGCCATTGAACAGGGACACACGCCGAACTGGCACAGAATGCTTGATGAGAATCCGCATTGTTTTATCGAAACTTCAGGCTTGTGCGTCGGTCTGCCGGAAGGACAAATGGGCAACTCGGAAGTCGGGCACATGAATCTCGGCGCCGGCCGCGTCGTTATGCAGGATCTGCCGAGAATCGACCAGGCCATCAAAGACGGCAGTTTTGCAAAGAATCCGGTTTTGAACGAACTGATCGACACGCTGAAAAAGAACGGCAAAACCTGTCATGTGATGGGACTGATGAGCCCCGGCGGCGTTCATTCTTCCCAGGATCATATCGTCGCCGTCTGCAAAGTGCTGGACGACAACGGCATTAAGACCCGGGTACACGCCTTTTTGGACGGCCGCGATACGCCGCCGCAGTCTGCCGTCAATTTTCTGGCTGATTTTGAAAAATCCGTCGCCGGCATGAAAAACGTCAAAATAGCCACGATTGAGGGGCGTTTTTATGCCATGGACCGCGACAAACGCTGGGACCGCGTCGAGTTGGCTTATAACAATATGGCCTTTGCCGAAGGAAAACGCTATGCTACCGCCGACGAAGCAATCAAGGCTTCTTACGCCGCCGGCGTAAACGACGAATTTGTCGTTCCCTGCGTTATCGGCGATTATCAGGGTATGGAAGACGGCGACGCCGTTTTGATGATGAATTTCCGTGCCGATCGCGCCCGTGAAATATTGTATGCGTTGGCAGACAAAGAATTTAACGGCTTTGCCCGCAAAAAAACGCTTAGCACGTCCGTCAACGTCGGCCTGACCGAATATTCCGTCGACCATAACCGCTTTATGAAAACCATGTTCGGCCCCGAAGCCCTGAAAAATATTTTCGGCGAAGTGGTCGCAGAACACGGACTGACGCAACTGCGCATTGCCGAAACAGAAAAATATGCTCACGTCACCTTCTTTTTCAACGGCGGCGAAGAACGCGAATTTAAGGGCGAATCCAGAATTCTGGTTCCGAGCCCCAAGGTCGCAACTTATGATCTCAAACCCGAAATGAGCGTTTACGAAGTTACCGAGCATTTGGTCGACGCCATTGAAAATCAGAAGTTCGACGTCATTATCTGCAACTTTGCCAACGGCGACATGGTCGGGCACACCGGCATTATGGAAGCAGCGCTGAAAGCCGTGGCTGCCGTTGACGAGTGTCTGGGCAAAGTCGAAGCCGCAATCAAAAAAGTCGGCGGCGTTTTGTTTGTTACCGCTGACCACGGCAACGCGGAAAAAATGGTCGACGAAAAGACCGGCGCGCCTTATACGGCACATACGGTCGGCAAAGTCCGCGGCGTTCTGGTTAACGACGCAGAGCCGATCAAGGGTCTGCATGACGGCAAACTGGCCGACATTGCCCCGACCCTGCTGGAGCTTCTGCACATTCAGAAACCTGCTGAAATGAACGGCGAATCTTTGATTGAGAAATAAGCCCTATGCTTAAGACTGCCCTGAAAACTACCGTCTCAGCCATAATCGCTTTCGCTTTTATGGCTGAGGCCGTATCGGCGGCAGAAGTCTCGAAAAAAGAGCTGGAACGAATGGAAAAACAGGTCCAGCAGCAAAATATGGAACATAAAAAACTGCAGGCCCAAGCCACGCAGATTAATATGGAACTGGCCAACGTCAGCCAGGAAATGGTAAAAACCGCCAAACTCATCCAAAACAACGAAGACAAGATTTCGCGGATGGAAGCGGAACTGAAAAAACTCCGAGAAAATCTCAAAGAAGCGACCGAAGGCTTTTTAAGCGAAGACGAAAATTTGATTAAAACTCTGTCCGCCCTGCAAAACCTGGCACTAAAACCGACCGAGGCGCTGTTCGTTCAGCCTCTGACGCCGGTAGAGACCATCCGCAGCGCCATTTTGCTCCGGGAAGCGGTTCCCTATCTGGAGCAAAACGCAAGAAAAATTCGCGATGAACTTGAAAATATAGAAAAACAGAAAAACAAAGTCGAAAAACAGGTTGCGCAGATTACGGCCCAGAAACAAATTCTGGAGCAGGAGCACGAGCGGATGAAAACATTGGTGCAGAAAAAATCGCGGATACGCAACAGTCTGGAAATACAAACCGTCAAAGCCAAACAAAAAGTGGAAAAGCTGGCGTCTCAGGCCAATGACCTCCGTGACCTGCTCAACAAACTTGAAAAAGAACGACAGCTTAAAGCCAAACGGCAGGAAGAAGAGCGCAAAAGACTGGCCGAAGAAGAGAGAAAACGCGCCGAAGAGAAAAAAGTTGAGCAAACTCAAAGAGCTGACTTGATTAAATATCCGCCGGATATTATAACGGAAATAGGCAAAGGGTTTGTAAAGGCCAAGGGACAGCTGCCGATGCCCGCAAGAGGGCCGGTGGTTGCGACTTTCGGCGAAGAGAAGCTGAAGGGCGTGGTTTCCAAAGGCATTCAAATCAAAACCAGAAACATGGCTCAGGTGACTTCTCCGTTTGACGGTTCCGTCATTTTTGCCGGACCGTTCAGAGGATACGGCAATCTGATTATTATCGACCACGGTCAGGGCTATCTGACTTTGCTGGCCGGACTGGAGAGCATGGACGTCGACGTCGGACAGATGCTTTTGGCCGGCGAACCGGTCGGACAGATGCCGGACAGCAAAGAGGCGAAACTATATGTGGAACTGCGCCACAACAATCATCCGATTGACCCGATGGCATGGTTCACCAACTAAAAAAACGAAAGTGTGTTAGGGATTAAAGACATGATGAAAAAAACGACAATTTTTACAGCGTCACTGATGGCCGCCATGATTTGCTTCGCACCGGCATTTGCCGCCGAAAGCAAAAAAGCTCCCAAAGAAGAAGCTGCCGACACTTATGAAATGCTGAACCTGTTCGGCGAGGTCATGGAACGGGCAAAAATTTCTTATGTGGAAGACGTTTCCGACAAAAAATTGATCGAATCCGCAATCAACGGCATGCTGGTATCTTTAGACCCGCACTCCAGTTATCTGGACGCACAGAGTTTTAAATATATGAACGAGCAGACCAAAGGCAAGTTCGGCGGACTGGGAATCGAGGTTACCATGGAAAACGGCGTGGTTAAAGTCGTTTCTCCGATTGACGACACGCCGGCCTCCAGAGCCGGTCTCAAGCCCGGCGACTATATAACCAACATTGACGGCGAACAGGTGGTCGGCATGAGCCTGAACGATGCCGTTGACAAAATGCGCGGCAAGGTAGGGTCTAAAGTCAAACTGACCATCCGCCGCATTAATGAAAAACCGTTTGACGTTACGCTCAAAAGAGAAGAAATAAAAATTCAGTCGGTAAAATCCGGCGTGAAAGGCAAAGACGTTGCCTATATCCGCATTACCTCTTTCAGTGAAGATACCGACAAGATGATTGAAAAAGCCTTTAACAAAGCGCAAAAAGAACTTAAAGGCGACTTGAAAGGCATTGTCATTGACGTCCGCAACAATCCCGGCGGTCTTCTTGATCAGGCGGTCAGCGTTTCGGATTTGTTCCTCGATAAAGGAGAAATTGTTTCCACCCGCTCAAAAAATCCCGAAGATACGGTAAAATACAATGCCAAACCCGGCGACATTGCCAAAGGCCTGCCGATTGTGGTTTTGGTTAATGACGGTTCCGCCTCCGCTTCCGAAATTTTGGCCGGTGCCCTGCAAGACCATCAGAGAGCCGTTATCCTCGGTGAAAAAACTTTCGGCAAAGGTTCGGTTCAAACGGTTATTCCGCTCGGAAAATACGGCGCCATGAGACTGACGACGGCTCGTTATTATACGCCGTCCGGCCGTTCGATTCAGGCAACAGGCATTGTTCCCGACGTGGAAGTAAAACCGGCAAAGGTTGAAGAAATCGACAAAGGTGTCAACTTCAGCGAAGCAGAATTCGGAAATGCGTTGAAAAACGATGCGGCGATTGCCAAGAAAGAAGACAAGCAAACGGCTGTCGACGACGAACTCAAAAAAGACTATCAGCTGGCTCGTGCCGTCGATTTGGTCAAGGCACTGAGCATTTATCAGAAACCTGTGAAGTAACAAGCGGAGGGAAGCCTTTTGCAAAGCGTCAAAAAGAAAAAATATTTAGTTATTTTGATTTTGCTTACGGCAGCGGTCGTTTTGCTGGCCGGATATTTTTCCGCCTCACAGAAAAGCGCGCCGCAGTATCTTTCAAAAATCGACAAGATCATGTTTGACAAGAAAAATCAATCGCCCAAATTTATTTTGACGCTTCCCGACAAAAACACCAAAACATCTTCACGGCAGGAATCCGCAAAAGACATCCATAAGCCTGTAAAAGTCGAGAAAAAGATAGAAACGGTTGACGATTTGTTGGACATAATACCGATTGTTTCCAGACTGCCGGCGGTTAAAGGCCAAGCGCCTCTGCCGGTCATAGAACCGGACGGAAATCTGGTGGAGAAAGAAGACAGTCTGCTTTTGCCCCAAATCGGTTCAGACGGACAGAAACCATGGGTCAGATACGGCAGGCAAGCCGAAGTTCAGCCTAAATTTTATCGCGTTGCGGTGGTGCTGAAAAACATAGGACTGGACAAAGGAGTAACGGACGCAGCCATTACGGCCATGCCTTCCGAGGTTGCGCTGTCTTTTTCTCCTTATGCGGTTGACGCTGCCGCCAGAATAAAAGAAGCCCGCACGGCCGGACACGAAACATACACCGACTTGCTGCTGGCGTCCCGAGACGTGCTGAAATCGGACAACGGCCCGCTGGCCATGAGTCTGACGCTTGATTTTGCCGGTAACCTTGAACGGTTGAAAAAAGCGCTGGCTCCGGGAGGGGCCATCGGCGGAATGATCGTCAACGACGGCATTGCCGACCAAGATACGCGGGAACAGCTGGAAAAGATTTTGCAAGAGTTGAAAAACCGCGGCGTATTGATGGTTGACGCGACTTCCAACAATGAAATAAACACTATCAGCGTACCCGGACTGGCTCGTAAAAAAGCAGATATTGTCATTGACGACGGTTTTGACAGGGAAAGTCTTGCGCAGCGGCTGACGGCGGCAGAACGCATTGCTCAAAACAACGGGCTGGTCGTTATTGCGGCAACTCCGAAACCGGTGGTCATTACCGCATTGAGCGAATGGTTCAAAACCTTTTCACCGCAACTCAGCTATGAAGAAATGAAAGAACAAAACATAACAACCATTGAGCGGCCTTTTGCGTTGGTTCCTCTTTCCAATACCGTGGTAGAAGAATGATCGAGAAGTTCAGAGAAACCGTCGCCATTATCGTTTGCAATTCCGAAGGAAAAGTTCTGTTGTGCGCCAGAGCCAATCAAAAGGGATATGACTGGCAGTTTCCTCAGGGCGGCATAGATTCCGGCGAAAGCGTTTTGGACGCCGCCGGCCGCGAACTCAGGGAAGAAACCGGCATTTGCGACGTTACGCTTGTTGCGGAAATGCCGGAAGGCGTCAAATATTATTTTCCGCGCGCGATTGCCACCCGTTTCAAAAACAGCGGCAATGTCGGGCAAAACCAGCATTACGTTTTGTTCAGACTAAACAACGACAATGTTAAAATCGACTTTAAAACGCATCCCGAAGAAATTGAATTTAAGGCTTATAAGTGGGCCGAACTTGAAGATGCGCCGCGGGAAATCGTATATTTCAAAAAAGAGGCCTATCAAAAAGCCGTCGAATACTTCAGGCCATATATCGAACAAATAAAAAAAGCATATACAGAATAAAGAAATGTTTTTCAATTCGTTGATATATTCAGATTTTTTAAATAATAATCAGTTTTTCAATTAGATCATTGCGACAACGGCGTTTTTGTGCTAAAAAAAGAAGAAAAGTCCATATATTGAAAAGCAATGACGGAAGAAGAAAAATTTGCAGAAGAACGCCGGGAAATACTGGCAATGGTCAAAAACGGAATAAAAACCAATATTCCGCTTAAACCGGCGCAGAAAAAATATCTGAAAAACCTGCTGCTTTTTTCCCTGATGAGGGCTTCAAAAAATCAGGTCGTTACCAAACCGAATTTTATAAAACTGGTTGTCCGGCAATTTAAAAAATATATCGTCAAAATCATTCACGGCAGCGTAAAAAAAATGCCGAATCACAATCCGGACGAGGATGAAGAGTTTTATGACGAAAACCTGGAAGTGGAAATCAACAACGTGCTGGCCAACGAGCAGTTGCTTGATTTGCAGCAGATACAGCAAAGCCTGACGCCCAAAAACATCGTCGACCAAATCAGAAACATGGTCGAAGGTCCCAATATGCAGGAGGTGATGAAAAAAATCATCGCTCTGCGCGAAGTTAACTCCAATCACAGGGAAACACCCGAAGAAGCCCGCGAACGGGAACGGCGCCAGCGCGAATATGAACGTCAGCGCCAGAGACAACGGGTGCGAATCCGACAATACGAGCGCGGCGGCCGTTCTTATTGACGACAACAGCGGTACCCATTATTTAACACCGGCTTTGTCTTCCTGTTTTTTTGATTTCAACTGACCGCAGGCGGCTAAAATGTCCTGTCCCCGAGCGACCCTGATCGGCGCCGCGAATCCAAACTTTTGCAGTTCTTTGGAAAAAGCGAAAGCACGATTGCGCGAAGACGGCCGATAATCACAGCCCGGCCACGGATTGAAAGGTATGAGGTTAAATTTGGCGTCAATTTTATATTTTTTCATCAGTTCAACCAGTTCCCGCGCATTTTCAAGAGAATCGTTCAGACCGTCGAGCAGCAGATATTCAAACGTGATGTACCGACAGTTTGCGGCCCGTTTCTGAAACTCCTGGCAGGCTTTCATTATTTCTTCAATCGGATACTTCTTGTTAATCGGCATAATCCGGGAACGGATTTCGTTATTGGAACCGTGCAGGCTGATGGCCAGACGACACCCGAGTTCACTGGCAACTTCGGGAATATGCGGTACGATGCCGGAAGTGGAAAGCGTTATTTTGCGGCGGGAAATGGCTATTCCCTCACCATCCGACAGAATTTTCAGAGCCTTAAACGTATTTTCAACATTATGCAGCGGTTCACCCATACCCATAACCACGATATTTGACAGATAACGAATTTCATCGGTCGGGGTCGGCCACTCGTTATACGCGTCTCTGGCAACCATAAACTGAGAAACGATTTCAGCCGCGGTCAGGTTGCGGGTAATTTTCTGCGAACCGGTATGACAGAAAGTGCAGCCGACGGCACAGCCGACCTGCGTGGAAATACAAACCGTCCCGCGATCCTCTTCAGGAATATAAACCGTTTCAACCCGCTGACCGTCCGAAAATTCCAGCAGCCATTTATGCGTTTTGTCGGCGGAAACCTGTTCGGCAACAATTTTGGGACGGGTAACGGTAAAGTTTTCCGCCAGTTTCTGCCGCAAGTCTTTGCTTAAATTGCTCATTTGCGAAAAATCGACCGCACCCTGATGATACAGCCAGTGCCAAACCTGTTTGGCTCGGAACGGTTTTTCGCCGATACGGGCGATTTCCGCTTCAAGTTCGGTTTTGGAAAGGCCAATGAGCTCCGTTTTCTCCGTCATTTTACTTCTTCTTGCATTTGTTGCTGATGGCTTTGTAAGCCTGAGAAAAACCGGCCAGAGAATAGGTGTCTTTGGTGGTTGTGCCCTTGCTTGAGGTTCCGTGAACAATCATGCGGCTGCCGCGTTTCATGGCTTCCACAATGTCCTTGTCGGTCTTATCGCTGGTCGCCCAGGCCTTGTCTCCGCTGGTAAACAGCTTGTCAAAAGTTTTGCTGCCGATTTTGACGACAACTTTTGACTCGGGTTTATAGGTATAGCCGGCATTGATGTTAATCACGTCGAAGCTCTTGTCGGCCGGGCGATGGGTGATAACCGTATAAATATCGCCGCGCTTGGTATATTTACCTTCGTCTTTTTTCGGGGTGGAGGCCATATAACAGGTTATGCCAGCGGAATCCTGATAATAGTAGGCAACCCAGTCGTCATATTCTCCCAGAAGCTTGGGAGCTACGGCTCCCGCGGAATGGGCATTGGCCAGACAAAAAACGCCGACACATACAGCAGATAAGAAATTTTTCATGATTACATACTCACTTTCTCACATAAAAACCGATTTTTTATAATAATATTTGAAATATCTATAAAAACTGTTAATTTCTAAAAAAAACGGACCTTAGAGAAATGATTAGAGACAATTATCTGGATATAAACAAGCTCATTCTTAACAAAAAAATCTTAAAACTTTTCCGTGCCGTTGAAGAACACGGCGGCGTCCTGCGGTTCGTCGGCGGCGCCGTGCGCGACGCTTTGGCCGGGCTGAAAGGGTTTGACCTGGATCTGGCGACGGACCTGTCTCCCGAAGAACTGGTGGAAGCCTGTGACGAACACGGCCTGAAGACGGTGCCGATCGGCATCAAATTCGGAACGGTCGGCGTTTTGATAGACAACGACATTTTGGAAGTCACTTCCCTGCGGCGAGACGTAAAAACCGACGGCCGGCATGCGGAAGTCGAGTTTACGACCGACTGGGAAATTGACGCCTCCCGCCGCGACCTTACGATAAATGCCGTCTATGCCGACGAAAAAGGCAACGTTTTCGACTATTACAACGGCATTGACGACCTGGAAAAAGGCGTGGTTCGTTTTATCGGCTCTCCGTCGCAGCGCATTAAGGAAGACTATCTGCGCATTTTGCGTTTTTTTCGCTTTTATTCCGTCTTTTCCAAAACCGAAATCGACAGGAAAGCACTGGAAGCCTGCATTGAAAACAAAGACGGACTGAAAACGCTTTCAATGGAAAGAATCCGTGACGAACTTTTCAAAATTCTGCTGACTCCCAAAGCGGCCGAGACGGTCAAAATCATTTCCGACAACGATATTTTGGGGTATGTACTGCCAAACATCAGGAATGATGACAAACTCGATTTTCTGATTAAAAAGGTCAATTTGGGACTGGTAACCCCCTGTCCTCTGAGAAGAATTTTCGTTCTGTACGATCCGGATCCGGACTTGGCCGAAAACATGGCCAACCGCATGAAGTTCAGCAAAAAGCAGAAAGGCGACTTTATCAGCTGGGCTGAAAACAAGGTAAGTCTGCTTGATTTCGGCGACAGAAAAAAACTGGCCCGAATGATTTACAAGTTCGGCAAGGACTTTGCGCTCAACAAACTGCTGATTGAACAAGCCCTGCAAACGACTTTGCTTCCGAACAATCAGGAAATCATCAGCTCCATCGATACGACGGAAATTCCGGTGTTTCCGTTGCGGGGCAAAGACATTCTGGAAACAGGCAGTATCGAAGACAACCGGCTCATCGGCGACATTCTGGACAAGCTGGAAGAAAAATGGATGGACAGCAACTTTACCCTCGGCAGAGAAGAACTGCTCAGCCAAGTGCCTTTGGTCAAATCAGCATCGTAGAAATCCAAGCATTCGTCAAGTGCCGGATGTGAAAAGGAAATTCGACCAATACCGCATCAAAACGAATGTCAAAAGCGTCATAACGCGGGTGTTTTTTCAAAAAAGCTTCGGCACCGCGGATAATGCGCTGTTTCTGACGTTCGGAAATTGCATAGGCGGCCCGTTCCAGATTTCGTCTTTTTTTGACTTCGACAAAAACCAGCAACCGGCCGCGGCGGACAATCAAATCCACCTCGCCGGCACCGGTTCCGCGGCCGGTAACCACATTGCGGGCTACCGGAAAATAACCCTTAAACAAAAGATAAAGCATAGCGGCCGTTTCCGCCCAATATCCGCCGGAATTACCGTTGCTCATTTTTAATCCTCAATGCCAGTTCATAAACTTCGTTTTTATTAAGACCGTATGTTTCCACCAATGACTTTACGGCGCTTTTGAGACTGGTTTCCGCCATTTTTTCCCGCAGAAGCGCTTCAACGTCAATATCGACCGGCAGTTCCTCGTCTGAAGGCGCAATCATCAGCACCATTTCGCCTTTGGGTTCATTGGCCTCAAAATGGGCAATCAGTTCCGCCGCCGTACCGCTGCGGCAGTCTTCATACATTTTGGTGATTTCTCTGGCAACGGCCATGTCGCGGCCGCCGAAAACTTCTCCGGCCGCGACCAGCGTTTTGACAATGCGGGAAGCCGTTTCGTAAAAAATCAGCGTCGCATCCAGATTTTTGTAACGGCGAAACAGATCCTGACGCGCTTTTTCGCGGTTGGGAATAAAACCGGCAAACATAAAACGGTTGGTCGGCAAGCCCGAAAGCTGCAAAGCACAAATCAAAGCGCAGCAGCCCGGCAGCGTTGTTACATAAAGCCCCTCTTCCCGACAGCGCCGAATCAATTTAAACCCCGGGTCGGAAATCAGCGGCGAACCCGCATCGCTGACCTGTGCGACGACTTCTCCGTTTTTGATAAAATCTATGATTTTTTGCGACTGAGCCTCTTCGTTATGGTCATGCAGAGTGACAAAGGTTTTGTTGAGGCCGATACCCAAAAGAGAAAACAGTTTTTTGGTGACTCTGGTATCTTCGCAGGCAATTATACCCGCCGCTTTCAGCGTTTCTGCCGCACGCGGAGACATATCTCCGAGATTGCCGATCGGGGTGGCGACAATATAGAGGCCGTTTTTCATTATCTCTCTCTTTACATTAGGCTTTTTTTAAACTAAATCTGATAGTTATTACAGCATACGAAAAATTTGGGATAAAAAGCAAGTGTTAAAAAAATTTAGTCTTCTGATATTTTGCCTGAGCCTGATCGGGTGTTCGTCCACGCCGGTCATGACCAGCGGCGGGAGCGACGCCTCTTCGACCGACATTTCGGAATTGAGTTTCGGATCTTCAAACAATTTCCGGGTCGGCGTTCTGCTGCCTTTGAGCGGTAAGGCCGGAAGATACGGCCAAGGCCTGAAAAAAGCTACGATGCTGGCCATGGAAGACCTGAAAAACCCCAATCTGATTTTGCAGTATTACGATACCAAGGGAACGCCGGAAGGCGCCAGAACCGCGGTTGAAAACGCCCTGAACCAAAAAGCAAAGCTGATTATCGGACCGCTTAAAAGTTCCTCGGTTCAGGCCATCGCGCCGACAACAACCGCCAAGGGCATTCCGGTCATTGCCTTTTCGACTTCGGATTCCGTTTTGGAAGCTAACGTTTATACTCTGGGTCTGCTGGTTGACGAGCAGGTTAACAGAATTGTTTCTTATGCCGCGCATCAGGGAAGAAAGCGTTTGGCGCTTTTGCTGCCGGACAACGCTACCGGCATTGCCGTTGCCAAAGCTGCGGTAAAAACCGCCCAACAAAACAACGTTACCGTTACCAGAATTGCTTTCTACCAGCCCAATACCACCGATTTTTCCGACATTCTGCGAAAAATGACCGATTACAATATCCGCAGCGCCCGTATGCAGCGTATGAAAAACGCTTTGGAATCCAAAGCCGCGCAAGGTGATGAAGCGTCCAAACGCGCTTTGAAGAGAGCTTCCACCTTTGATACGCTGGGCGACGTTGACTTTGATATGGTGCTGATCCCCGAAAGCGGCGCAAAACTTAAATCGGCAATAGCGATGTTCGGCTATTATGACGTTTTTGCACCGCAGGTAAAATTTTTGGGAACCTCCATTTGGGAAAATACGGCGTTGAATAACGAATCAACCATTATCGGCAGCTGGTATCCGGCCATGTCCCGCAGCCACAGCAATTATTTTGCCAACAAATACGCCTATGTTTACGGCGAGAGGCCGCAGGCGCTGTTTTCGCTGGCTTATGACGCCGTGGCGCTGGCCAGCGCGCTTTCTCAGAGCAGCGAACAAAATCTGACGCCGATTATCACCAATCCGGACGGTTATGTCGGCATCAACGGTATGTTCCGTCTGTTTGAAAACGGTTTCAACCAGCACAGCATGGATATTGTCGAGGTAAGAAAAGGCGGCGACACGGTTATTGATGAAGCGCCGAAAAAATTCTCTCCGGCAGACGAAGGCTCAAAGCTTCAGGACATGACGGTAGACCGTTTTTACAAAGCACCGCTTATTTTCGGCAAGGACAACGCCATTGCCCAGTCGCTGATTTACGGACATACGCTCGACGAAGAAAACCAGCCGAACCGCTATCTGTCCACGGATGAGGAAAGAGAGAGCATCCGCAAGGGACTGGAGAAAATGAATATCGTTATTCCCGGGAATTGATTTAATTGAAAATATCGCTTGAAATAATCTTGAGAATCGGCGATATTATCCCTCGGAGGGTTTTGGGTTGCTTTGCCGCCAATCCGGTCAGGTCCGGAAGGAAGCAGCCGTAACGGTTAAAGCAAGGCTGAATACCCTCCACCATTTTCAAATGAAGTTCGGATCAATGGCTGAAGAAAACAAAGATAATCAATACGTTGTACTGGCAAGAAAATACCGCCCGCAAAATTTTGACGACTTGCTCGGGCAGGATGCGCTGGTGCAGACTTTGACCAATGCCATTAAAAACAACCGCCTTCATCATGCCTATATTCTCACCGGCATCCGCGGCGTCGGAAAAACTACGACGGCCCGCATTATTGCCAAGGCACTGAACTGTACTGGCAAAGACGGCCACGGCGGCCCGACCATCAAGCCCTGCGGAATCTGCGACAACTGCAAAGCCATTTCCGAAGGACGGCATATTGACGTGCTGGAGCTTGACGCCGCATCGCGAACCGGCGTTGACGACATCCGCGAGATTTTGGACGGCGTGCGTTACAAGCCGACCAATGCTCGTTACAAGGTTTATATCATCGACGAAGTCCATATGCTTTCGAAAAACGCTTTTAACGCACTTTTGAAAACTCTGGAAGAACCGCCGTCACACGTTAAGTTTATTTTTGCCACGACCGAAATCCGCAAGGTTCCGGTAACGGTTCTGTCACGCTGCCAGCGTTTTGACTTGCAGCGATTGACGATAGACACGCTGTTTAACCATTTCAAAAACATTATTGCCAAAGAAGGCTTGCAAGCCGAAGACGAGGCATTGCAAATTATTGCCAAGGCGGCAGACGGTTCCTGCCGCGACGGTTTGTCGCTTCTGGATCAGGCCATATCGCTGAGTTCGGGAATCGTTAAAACCGATATTGTTAAAAATATGATCGGTCTGGCCGACCGCAACCAGACTTTCGAACTGTTTGAGGCTTTGGTGCAGGGCAAAGTTGACGAGGTTCTGAACAAACTCGACGAACAGTACAAAAACGGCGCCAATCCGACTACGCTGTTACAGGATTTGGTTAATATCACCCACATGATCGCCAAAGCCAAAATCGTTCCGTCTTCAGCGGAAGACGACAGTTTGGCCGAAAGCGAAAAAGAGCTCTGCAAAAAACTTTCGGGCACGATTTCAATTGCGGTCTTGTCCAAAATCTGGCAAATGATGATTAAGGGCATCAGCGAACTGGCGATGGCGCCGGTTCAGATTGACGCTCTGGAAATGATACTTATCAGAATCGCATATTCAGCCTCCCTGCCAACGCCTTTCGAAATTTTGAACGACGTAAAAAAAAACTCTAATTTAAACCTGTCAGCGGCTCAAAACGCCGCCGAATGTCCGACAACCATTCCGTTGAGCCATGCCGCAGCGCTGGCCGAAAGCGAAAATCAGGAACAGCGGCACGGCAAAGTCAGCTTTAATTCTCCGGAAGAGATGGCTGCTTATTTTGAAGCAAACCGCAAAATCCTGCTGGCTTATTCTATCAAAAACGACATTGCCGTTGAAGAATTTGCCGACGGACTGATAAAAATGACGATTTCGGATAAAATCTCCAATGATTTTATTTTGAATCTGCATAAGGAACTGGCTGACGCAACCGGCAAAAACTGGAAAATAGAGACTATCCGCGGCGCAGTCGGACAGACTTTGGCCGCCAAGGAAAACGCCGAAACCGAGGCCAACAAGCGCAGTATTTCGGAATATCCGCTGGTTAAGGCGATTTTAGCCGAATTTAAGGGCTCAAAAATCGAAACGTTAACCAGAATCAAACAACTTGACGAAGAAGAGGGCAACGCCCCAAGTGAAGACAACGAAACTTATTTTGACGAGGATTTATAACCATGATGAATATTCAAGGGATTATGAAACAAGCCCAAATGATGCAGAAAAAAATGGAAGAAGCTCAGGAAAAGGCCGCTCAGGAAGAAGTTTGCGGCACCAGCGGCGGCGGAATGGTCAGCGTGACTTTAAACGGCAAATTTGAAATGAAAAAAATCACGCTTGACAAGTCTTTAATCAATGCGGATGAAACCGACATTCTGGAAGATTTAATCATGGCGGCCTACAATGACGCCAAAACCAAAGTCGAATCCAATCTGAACAATGCAATTTCCAGCGCTACCGGCGGAATCAACATTCCGGGTCTGAAGCTTCCCTTTTAAGCGCAAACCATGGCCGGACAGGATATTGAAAAACTTATCAAGCTGGTGGCAAAGCTGCCGTCGCTGGGAACGCGTTCGGCGCGGCGGATTGTGCTGCAAATGCTTAAGAAAAAGGAAACTTTGATGCTGCCGTTGATTGAAGCGATGTCTCAGGTGGCCGAAAACATCAAAACCTGTGAGATCTGCGGCAATTATGACACTACCTCCCCCTGTTCCATCTGCGCTTCTCCGGTCAGGGAACCGCATACGCTGTGCGTGGTGCAGGACGTGGCCGATTTATGGGCCATGGAAAGGGTCTCTTTCTTTAAGGGACGTTATCATGTGCTGGGCGGCATATTATCCGCTCTGGACGGCATTGCTCCGGAAGACCTGAACATTGATGCTTTGGCCGAGCGAATCGCTAAAGAAGGCATTACAGAGGTCATTTTAGCTCTGCCGGCAACGGTTGACGGTCAGATTACATCTCATTACCTGGTTTCCAGACTCAAGGACTCAGGGGCCAAAATAACCACCCTGGCGCAGGGTATTCCGATGGGGGCGGAACTTGATTATATGGACGAGGGCACAATTCAGCTGGCACTCAATTCAAGAAAGCTTCTGTAAGGCGGTATTTTTCATCAGGCAGGCGAAAGCCTGCTTTTTTTTGCGGTTGAAAAGATTAAAAATCTGTGTTAATTGCAGAAACGACAAGCGATTATTAATTCTCTAAAACTATCAAACTATGGTAACGATAACATTAGGCCGGCACGGAATTATGGATGAAAACGCCGGCATTACGCCGCTTAGTATGCTTGCCGCTTATTTTTCAGGCAAAGACCTGTTGCAATACGGACCGGCTCTGGTTTTAAGTTCTTCAGTCAAGCGGGCCGAAATTACGGCACAGATACGAAATCTGGTTTTGCGGGCACCGCTGCTTTTTCTGCCGGAGCTGCATGACAATCCGGATTTGGACTGTATGTCTTCCGCTCAGCTGAAAGACTTTGTTGAAAAGCTTTACGGGCAAATTGTCTTTCACGGCAGGGAAAGAAAGGTTCAGCATGTTCACGTCATTACGCATCTGCCGATTTTACTGGAACTGACCGGCGACTTTTGCAGCGAGTGCGGATATTATGTCATTCGGGCCGAAAACTGGGACAAAATGCAGGACAAGCTGCTGAAAAGGAACTTTATTCCCGAAGAAATAATTGTCCGCTGCGAAAGCTATCAAAGCATTCTCAAC
This sequence comes from uncultured Alphaproteobacteria bacterium, assembly GCA_944390895.1. Taxonomy (GTDB): domain Bacteria; phylum Pseudomonadota; class Alphaproteobacteria; order RF32; family CAG-239; genus CAJLXD01. Next base: position 40,794 of record CALXRQ010000001.1, on the reverse strand, counting down.
GGCAAAGGATTTTTCTGCGCCAATTATCCTTCTTTTGCGGAATGGATAAAAACTTTGGCGCCGTAGCTTCTCTCCCGGCGGCAAAATGGTAAAAAGCCCTCTTCTCAGAGGGCTTTTTGACTATTCAACGGTTGTTTCGATCAGGCGATCCAAATTATCGCGTTCATGTTCGTTATAACCTTTTTCTTCCGGCTTTTTTTCTTCTTTTTTCTCTTCAGCGCGTTTCTTTTCCAGCGCTTTGTTCGCAAAATCATTGTTAATGACGGCTACAGGCTTGTCTGTTTTTTTCTTGGATGCGACTTTGGGCTGAGCCAGCATTTCAAACAAAACGTCGACATCGGTTTTGGGTTTGCCGTCATCTTCTTCGACCGGTTCCTCTCCGCTGACCTGACGGCTCTTTTCCCTGATCTTTTCCAGCGTTGACTCCGGAATCAGCGCTTCAATCGGTTGAGCAAATGAACCGGCGATGTTAAAATATTTTGATTCCGTCAGCAGTTCGGACTGCTTGTCTTTGGGAACCATCCAGTTGATAAGGATATAAAACAGCACAACCAGCAAAAAAGCGCGGAAAACGCCAAAAAACAAGCCTAAAACACGATCCAGGCCGCTCAGCTTGCTTTTGCGGACTTTTCCGATCAGGCTGCCGGTGAGCAGTATCCAGACGATAAAAAATGCAATAACAATGCAAAAAGAACTGACAACCGCCGCCATGGCCGGGCTTTCGATGTGTTCGGACATAAAGGGGTTGACCAGAGGCAGAAGATAAATAACGGCTATAACCGACAGAACCCAGCCGACAATGGAAAGAACCTCCTTTATCAGTCCGCGGCCAAGCGCGATAAGCGCGGAAATACCGACGATAATCAAGATGACAATATCCAAATTATTCAAATTCTGCATGGAAGGCGTTCCTTAATTTCAGTTAAACCAGTTAATCAGCCGCTGGACATTGCCGATTTCATAAACGGTCATATCTGTATTGTTGGGCTTTTTGTCTTTGTTGTGGGTCGGCGGAATGATACAGCTTGAAAAACCAAGCTTGTGCGCTTCTTTTAAACGCGAAGTCGGCTGCGAAACAGCGCGAATTTCACCGGAAAGTCCGATCTCGCCGAAGATGACCATATCATGCGGCAGCGGCTTGTTGTGCAGTGATGAAATGATAGCCATTGCCACGGCCAAATCGGCAGCCGGTTCGCTGATACGCAAACCGCCGGCAATGTTCAGATATACGTCCTGCGAACTCAGGTTCATTCCGCAGCGGGCTTCCAAAACCGCCAAAACCATTGCCAAACGGTTGGAATCCCAGCCGACGACGGCCCTTTTGGGGCTGGAATAACCGGTGGGGCTGACCAAAGCCTGAATTTCCACCAAAACCGGACGAGAACCTTCTACGCCGGCAAAAACGCAGGAACCGGAAATATTCCCCTGACGTTCGGCCAAAAACAGCGCCGAAGGATTTTCAACCTCAACCAATCCCTGATCCTGCATTTCAAAAACACCGATTTCGTCGGTGGCGCCGTAACGGTTTTTAACCGCCCGCAAAATGCGGAAATGATGGCCGCGCTCGCCTTCAAAATAAAGTACGGTATCCACCATATGTTCCAAAACGCGCGGACCGGCAATGGCTCCCTGTTTGGTGACATGACCAACCAAAAACAGCGTAAATCCCTTGCGTTTGGCAAGTTTAATCAATTCATAGGAACAGGCGCGAACCTGCGTGACGCTGCCGGGCGTCGATTCAACCTCTTCCAGATACATGGTTTGGATAGAATCGATAATCACCACATCGGCATTGGATTTTTCAAGCGTGGTGATAATGTCTTTGACGTCGGTGGCACTGGCCAGATTGACCGGCGCATGTTCAAGTTTGAGTCTTTTGGCACGGATGCGAACCTGATCAATGGCCTCCTCGCCGGAAATATAATAAACCTCGGGATTTATCGGCAGAGAGGCAATTTTGGCGCAGGCCTGCAAAAGCAATGTTGATTTGCCGATACCCGGGTCGCCGCCGACCAAAATGACGGATCCCGGAACCAAACCGCCGCCGCAGACACGATCCAATTCTTTAATGCCGGTGGTCAGACGCTCCAGTTTTTCCTGAGAGCCGACCAGCGGAACAAAATCAATGATTTTTCCTTTATGTTTCGGGGTCAGATTGGAAAAACCCTCGCCGCCGATTTTTTCTTCAACGATGGTGTTCCACTCGCCGCAGGCATCACATTTACCCTGCCATTTGGGATAAACGGCGCCGCAGTTCTGACAAACAAAATCCGTCCCCTTTTTAGCCAAGGCTATACCTCCACTTTAATCGGTCCCTGAGAACTGCCGTTGATAAACTGTCTGACATATTCGTTGTTGGTCTTATCCATTTCCTTAACCGTGCCCTGCCAGATGATTTTGCCCTGATAAAGCATGGCGATGCGGTCGGCAATTTTGCGGGCGGAAGCCATATCATGCGTGATGGTCAGAGCCGTTGCGCCCAGGCCTTTAACGGATTCAATAATCAAATCGTTGATAACATCGGACATAATCGGGTCAAGCCCCGTAGTCGGTTCGTCAAAAAAGATGATTTCCGGACGCGTGGCAATAGCCCGCGCCAGACCGACGCGCTTCTGCATACCGCCGGAAAGCTCGGACGGCGACAAATCAGCCACGTCAGGCGCCAGACCAACTTGGCGTAAAACGCGGATTGCTTCCATTTTGGCGGCCTTGCGTTCCATATTCTGATTTTCAATCAGGCCGAAAGCAACGTTTTCCCAGACGCTCAAGCTGTCAAACAAGGCGCCGCCCTGAAACAGCATTCCCATTTTGGAGTGCAGCAATTCCTTTTCTTTTTCGCTGACGCCGACAACTTCCTGATCGTCAACCAGAATGGAGCCTTTATCCGGGGTTAAGATACCCTGAATACATTTAATCAAAACCGACTTTCCGGTACCGGAACCGCCGATGACCACCAAAGACTCGCCTTCGGCGATTTCCAAATCAATTCCGTCCAAAACAACTTTGCGGCCAAAAGCTTTGTGAAGATTGGTGATTTTTATTTTAGGATTACTCATATTATTTTTTCTCCAAGCCGCTTATTTTGAAAAGAACATACCGGTAATGATATAGTTGAAAATAAGAATCAGAATAGACGAAGACACAACCGAATTGGTAGTCGCGTCGCCGACACCCTGAGCGCCGCCTTTAGACTTATATCCGTTATAGCAGCCCATGACGGCAATGATAAAACCAAACACAGCGGCTTTAACCAGACCGGTGGTAATATCCAGCGCCTGCAAATTGTCAATTGTGGATTTGATATAGTTGGCGGGGTTAAAACCAAGCTGATAAACGCCGACGACATAACCGCCGAAAATGCCGATGACGTCGCCGATCATGACCAAAACCGGCAAAACGATGACGCTGGCGATAACGCGCGGGGCAATCAGATATTTGAACGGATTGGTCGAAAGCGTGGTTAAAGCGTCAATCTGCTCGGTAACGCGCATGGTGCCGATTTCGGCTGCCATGGCAGCGCCGATGCGGCCGGCAACCATAAGAGCAGACAAAGCCGGCGCCAGCTCACGGGTTACCGAAATGAGGACGACTGAAGCTACCGCGCTCTCCGCGCCGAAACGAGAAAAACCCGAATAGCTCTGCAGAGCAATAACCATACCGGCAAAAATTGTCGTCAGGGCTACAACCGGCAAAGAATAGAAACCGATGTCAACCAGCTGACGCCAGATATTGTTCAGATAAAAAGGCGGGGTAAAACAATTATATACCGAGCGGGCAACGAACAAAGACAATTCTCCCAGACGCGAGAAAAACGTTACCAGGGGCTGCCCCAGTTTTCTTAAAAATTTTTGTATCGGACGGACAAGCATACTTTTTCTTCCTATTAAATTATTTTGTTACATCTTAAAGCGAACGCCCCAATAAATCAACCGACTAATCACACTCAATCACAGAAAAAATCAAACCGCGGCAGGGCTTTGACGCAGCGACGATCTGCAAATAAAAAAACGCGCCCTATTTTTGGGACAGGGCGAGAATAATCTTATCCGGCGCCGAAATATCAAAAGGATAGAGTTTGACTTTTCTGACTTTGACTCCTTCATGTTCAAAATATTCGGGTTCAGGCATTCTTTCCACTTCGGCCCGGGATTTTGCCAATTCAACAACCAGCGCTATTTTGGCCGAACGCTGATAGTCAAACTTAGCCAGACCGATCCCCCTCACCTCCAACAGACCGGCAATGGTTGAAACGGCGCGGCCTTTCAAATCCCTGCCGCTGACATAAATGTCCACCCGGTCATCGGCAACAAGCTTGGCTCCTTTGTTCATAATCATGCGCAGGCACAAATCCGATTTTCCGGTTCCGGATTTGCCGAGGATGAGAATCCCCTTGTTATAGTATGACAGGCAGGAGCCGTGAATATTAATCATAGTTTATCTTTCAGCGACAACAAACGTTCGGCAGCAGCACCTTCCGCAAAAAACGCAAAGCGGCGTCCGGAACCTTCCGGCGTAATTTTAACAGTTATGGCGCGTTTGGGCAGATAAGCGCCCATTTTCTCCGGCCATTCAATCAGGCAGACGCCATTATACATGGCCTCTTCCATTCCCAATTCAAAAATCTCGTCCGGACTTTTCAGACGGTAAAGATCGAAATGGTAAATGTCAAAGTCGGGCGCTTCGTAGGTTTGGAGCAGCGTAAAAGTCGGGCTCGGCACGTCAACTTCTCCCTGGAAATATTGAACAAAGGCGCGCGACAAGACGCTCTTGCCCATTCCCAAAGTTCCGAAAAGAGCATAGATGTCTCCTTTGACGGAAACCTGTGCCAAGGCTCTTCCCAAATTTACCGTGTCCGCTTCACCGGCGGAATAAAAACTCCAAATTTCCTGCATTTGCGTCAGAAATTCCACATACTGTTGCGTTTGACTTTAGGTTTAACCACCTTGATGTTCGGTTTTTTAGCTTTGATGGCACGCCAGTCCCACGGCATATAGAAACGCCCCTGCCAAAGACCGACACGCTGTTTCATGGCGTTGTCCTGATAGGGCATATAAATGTCGGTATATTTGGTATAGGCCACGGCCCAACCGGCATTTACCAAAGCGGCGCCAAGATCATATTGTCCAAGCGAGCAGACGCCGACCATATTGCCGCGTGCATCCTGCTGCATAATGCGGCACTCAAGCTCGTTGTCGGTTATCCAGTCGCGCAGCCAGGTTGCCGCCTGACGTCCGCAATGGTAAGAACGACCGCTGCGGTTGGCGCAGGTTTGGTCCGATTCAGGCGCATCAATGCCAAACAGGCGGATATAATGTCCGTTCATCATCAACGTATCGCCGTTTATAACGCGGACACTGCCGTAAACAGCCGGATAATCAGCCGGATTGAGACTGGCCTGAGGCTTCGATTTTCCACCAAAAGATCCCATCAGTTTACTGAAAGTTCCGGCAGACTGTTCCGGTACATTTTGCGCCTGCATTCTCTTTTGCTGCGCAAATTCAGCCTGAGCGCGGGCCACGGCTTCCTGACATTCGCCGGCACATTCTTCGCTGATCTCAACAGCCTCCGTATCTATATCGTCTTCATCTATGAGACTGAACGTTCCCTGCGGAACCTGAGAAACGCCGGCAGCAGGCTGTTGTCCGAGAAAAGCACGCATGGTTGGTATAATGCCGGTTACGCCGTTGCTGAAACCGCCGATGGCATAGAGAATAAAAGCAAAAATACCGGTTATAATCAGCAAAGAAGGCAGGCAACCCATTGCCCGCCAAGCCATTTTGACAAAGATATATAAAACGACCAGACCGATAATCAAACCGATAAAACCACCGCCCTGCAGCAGCATATTATTGCTTTGAGTTCCGGCGCCGCCCCAGAGAATCAGGAAAAAAGCACCCAGAGCCGTCAGAGTTTTTTTAAGAAAAGCCATCCTTATCTTCCCACTATTTTATCTGATATTTTTATATTAGCCTATAATATATTTCTGACAATATTATTTTTTGGTAAATATATGGTTACCGCCGCAAAAACAGCCGAAGAATATAATTGCGCAGACGAAAGACTATTTTGCGACGTTTTCCTTTATCGGTGAAATGTCGTTAAAAAAGCGGCTAAGGCCAGACGCGCTGACTTCCAGCAGACCGAAATAATTAAGACAAAACAGCAGCAAGGCCGTGATAATGATGAAAACAAGTATTTTCCAGGCTATTTTGGCAAAGAAATTCAAAAGCAGCAGGCCAACGATAAATGCCAATATTATTCCGCCTTTGCAAAACAGCTCTTTGGCATCGACATCAAACACGGCTAAAACGAATATGCCGAGACTGACCAGAGCCAAAAACAGATATTTTACAAAAATCAGCATTCTTTTCCTTAAAAACCAAAAAAGAGCAGAGGTTTATCCCCTGCCCTTTCAAACAAAAAACCTGCTATTCTGCCGCTTGCGTATCAGCAGCTTTGCAGTAGCAATGGCAATGACAAATGCCATCGCGCTCAATATCCTGACGGCAGGTTTCCGAAATGCAATAGCGCTTTTCGTTGTTGCCATCACAGGGGCAGCGCTGCCATTCTTTTTCGCCAAACATCATGGTTTTGGCTTTGGCAATTTTTTCTACGTTCGGTGTTGTGGCATAACCTGCTTCAGAACATCTTTTTAACATATTTTCCAAAATGGTCATTTTATATCTCTCTTAAATTAATCTACGACTTTTATTGAAAACTTTTCCGAGCCCGCGACCGGAGAATCAGTTTTAAATACAGCGTTAACCGCAGGCTGGGATTCATTTTTCCGTTTTTGTTCCAAAATCTCAATAATCATATCAAGCTCGGCAACGGAAGCATACTGCAATACGACTTTGCCGCCGCCCTGCTTGCTCGGCGTGATTTTGATACGGAGTCCCAACTCCCGGTTCAAATCTTTTTCTATGCTCTCAAGGTCTTCGTCCTTTGCCTTGGGCGCTTTTTCTTTTTTCGGTTCTTTCTGTTTGGCTACCAGCTCTTCTACCTGGCGGACGTTCAAGTCTTTTTCAATAATAGTTTTGGCAAGGCTCATGGCATTGTCCAAACCGACCAGAGCGCGGGCATGACCGGCGGAAAGTTTGCCTTCCTTTACCAAAGCCTGAACTTCTTCAGGCAGATTTAACAATCTCAGCATATTCGCGATATGACTGCGCGATTTGCCGACGATCTGCGACAAAGCTTCCTGCGTGTGGGAAAACTCGTTAATCAGACGCTGAAAGCCTTCGGCCTCTTCAATGGCGGACAGGTTTTCGCGCAACAGGTTTTCAACCAACGCGACTTCAAGAACTTCTTTGTCGTTCAGTTCCTTTATTATAACAGGAACTTTATCAAGTCCAGCAATTTTTGACGCCCGCCATCTTCTTTCGCCGGCAATTAACTCATATTTTCCGCCCTGACGCCGAACGAGCAGGGGCTGCAAAACCCCTTTTTCCCTGATGGATTCAGCCAGCGAATCCAGTGCTTCGGCATCAAATTCGGTGCGGGGCTGGTATTTGCCCGGAACAATGTCGGAGATGGGGATAAAATCAGCATTTTTTGGCGAAGCATGCGAACGAGCCGGTTCATTTAAATCGGCCAAATCCAAATCTTCATCGCCGAGCAGAGCGCCCAAACCGCGGCCGAGGCTTTTTCTTTTGTTTTCTTCTAGCATGCCATCAATTCCTTTTCTCTTTTCAAAACTTCTCCGGTAAGGCTGATATATGCCTGAGAACCCGGACATTTAAAATCATAAATCAGCACCGGCTTGCCGTGCGACGGCGCTTCGGAGATTCTGACGTTTCTCGGAATAACCGTCTGATAAACCTTTTTACCGAAAAAGTTTCTGACATCGTCTTCAACCATCTGGCTGAGATTGTTTCTTTTATCATACATGGTCAGAACAACACCCTGCAATTCAAGCTCGGGATTGAATTTGCGTTTAATCTGGTTAATATTGCGAATCAGATCCGTTATACCCTCCAAAGCCAAAAATTCGCATTGCAGAGGAACGATGACGGCATTGGCCGCAACAAGAGCGTTAATCGTTATCAGGTTAAGAGATGGCGGACAGTCTATCAGCACATAGTCATAATTGACGGCATCTGAGGCGAGAGCATTTTTTAAAGCAAACTCCCGGTGTTCAACGTCGACCAGTTCAATTTCGGCACCGGCCAGGTCCGGCGACGACGGAACAATCGAAAAATTCGGAATTTCGGTCCAGACGATCGATTCACATAATTTGGCCTCGCCAATCAAAACTTCATAAGAGGAGTTCATACGGCCGCGCTTGTTTACGCCCATTGAGGTTGAGGCATTGCCCTGCGGATCCAAATCAATTACCAAAACCTTTTTTCCGGCGGCGGCCATGGCGGTGGCAACGTTGACCGTCGTGGTGGTTTTTCCGACGCCGCCTTTGCGGTTTGCGATGGCAATAATTCTTGGCATTTATTATCTCCTTATTTCTTATTCAGATCGGTTATAATTAAAATTTTACCCTCGTCGCTTTGTTCGCTGGCAAAAATTTCCACATTAAAATTCCACTGCCTGCGGGCTTCCGAAATTTCTTCGGCATATTTTTTACCTTTCGGAAAAATGCAGACGGTTTCTTTTTTGCAAAATTTATAGGTATAGGCCAAAAGTTCTTTTAAGGACGCCATAGCACGCGAGGTGATAACGTCGGCCTTTTCGACTTTTATGTTTTCAATGCGGTCGTTAACAATTTCAACATCCGTATGCGTCAGTTCGGCAACAGTTTTTAAATACAGTGTCTTTTTTCTAATGCTTTCAATCAGCCGCACTTTTAAATACGGTGTTTTTTCTTTGAGCATAATTGCCAGCACCATACCCGGGAAACCAGCGCCAGAGCCGAAATCATACATTATACGCGCCGTTTGCGGAATATATTTTATCAGCTGGGCAGAATCAAGAAAATGGCGATTCCAGCAGTCGCTCAACGATGCATTGCTGACCAGATTGAATTTTTTCTGCCATTCAAAAAGAGAGGCTTCGTAGGTTTTCAAACGGTCAAATGTTTCACGTGAAACATTATATGTGTCCATAAAATTTTTCATAAAATATTTATATAATTTTTGAAAATTATTTAAAACACAAAAACCCGAGTTATAAACACATATTTTACAACAAATAGAAAAGAATCTTTTTACAATAGGTTAGACAACGTTTTTTGAATCTGTTTTTGAACTATTCGAGAGAAAAACGAACCTGACAATCGAGCTCTTTTAACAGATTTTCGGCCCGCTCAAAATGTTGGCCGATTTGCTCGACGTGATGCGCGTCGTCGCTGATTAAGGTCGGGACCCGACGTTTGCACAGTTCTTTCAACATCCAGGTATTGGGGTGCTGCTCGTTGATACGGTTATAGCCGCTGGTGTTGACCTCAAAGGGTTGTTTGCGTTTATCCAGCGCCTCGATAATCTGCCAGCGGTACTCGTCATATTCCGGCTTGTCGGGAATTTTGATGACGCAATAATCAAGGTGCGCCATAAAATCGTAATAACCGCTGTTGATGGATTCGACGACATTGCGCCAATGGCCGCGAATACATTCGGCCAAAAAGTCCCGATCAAAATCGGCGGGAAGATATTTGAGATGATAAAGGTTACAGATAAAACTTTCATCCTTATTCATAACAAAATGATTGGTACCGATAAGATAATCAAAATCCAGCGCTTTTTGAAGCCGTTCAAAGCCACGGCGCCACTCTGCCGACTGAAAGAAATCGGCTTCTGCGCCAACCAGAACATTAATTTTGTGGCGGCTGCCTACTTCACGGATTAAATCAATACTGCGCTTATGAATGTCAATTGCCTTGTCAATATCAGCCAAAAACATAGGTTCGTGCGAAGTATCGACATTAGGGTGCCAAATGAGGTGATTGGAAACGCCAATGGTTTTGAACCCCATTTCTTCGGCACGGGAAATCATTTCCTCGGCACTGTTATGACCGTCAAAAAAGTTAAAATTGTTATTATGGGTATGATAAGTAAAATCCTGCATATTATTTTATTCCTGGCAGGGCAGGGATTTCTCTGCCATTTGCCGAAGCTGTAATATTTATTCCCAGTTTTTGCATATTTTCCAGCAGGTCAGGATAACCGCGGAGGGCAAAACTTGGTTCATTGACAACGCTTTTGCCTTCGGCCGTTGCCGCGGCCAAAATTACCGACATGGTACCGCGCAAATCGGTTCCTTTGGCTTCTCCGCTGTGCAGGGACGAAGGATGAATATTGACGTAGAGGTTTTTGGCACTGGCCTGTTGTCCGCAGACAACGTCAAACTGATGATAATCAAACTCCAGACCGAATTTTGCCAGCTCGGCCAAATGCGCATACCGGCCGGGCCAAATCATATCTGAAATCACGGAAGAGGTTTGAGCCTGAGCCAAAACCGGCGTCCAAATCTGCTGCAAGTCGGTTTCAAAGCCCGGAAAAGGAGACATCTGCATGATAAAACCATCAAATTTTTTTCTGTTCCTAAAATCCAGATTCAATTTAGTCAAATCAGGAGAAAAATATATACCCTTATCAAACATTCTGGTCAGCTGGCCGATCCAGGGACTGCAATGCTCAAAATTGATTCCCTCCAATTGAACTTCACCCCGCGTTGACAAGGTCAACAAAGCATAGGTTGCCGCTTCCAGACGGTCGGGAATAACCGAAAATTCTATTCCGTGCAAAAGACCGGTATTTTTGCCGTCATAAATCAGGCCGGTACGTTCATTACCCATCAGCCCCAATCCCATGTTTTGCAGCATATTAATCAAGTTTGAAACTTCAGGTTCCAAAGAGGCATTATACATCATCTTCAGCTGATTGGATCCGGCAACGGACAAAAGCCAGTGAAACGTGGCGCCATGGGACGGTTTGGCCGTGGTATAAACCGGACACAAATCGTCAGGTTCGGCAGACGGCAGCGTAAATGACAAATAAGAATATTTGTCATTGTCTTTGCTTTCGACCGCAACATGAGCACCAAAAACGTTTTTTATCAGTTCTTCATGAAAATCAGTCGGTCGCTTGCCGCCAAAGGAACAGCCGCCGGGCAGGCAGACCTGCAGATTGTTATATTCGCCGGTGCGTTTGAAACGCGCCAGCAGCGAACCCCAAAGATAGTAACTTGCTCTGAAATTGGCCGCCTGATGCGAAATGACGTTTTTGCCGATTTTTGCGGCGTGAAGACGGAGCCGACGCTCCCGCGGATTAAAACTCACGTCGACACCGATGTCCTGCATAATCTGTCCCATTTCCAAAACATCGGTAATATAAGGAACATTGTTTAAGATAACAGGTTCATCTGTCAACAGCGATGCTGCCATTAAACCCAGAATCGAATTTTTGGCGCCGCTGATTTTTATATGTCCCTGAGCGGGACGACCGCCGTTTACGGTTAATTTTTCGGGAATAAAAAAGTTTTCAGTCAATCAATATCTCCATTATTTCAAATGTAAAATATAACAGACGAGATTAAATTTTAGTAAATCGTTCCGTTTTCACGCCGATCAGATCATATACGTCTTTGCGGCACAGCTCGTCAAAATGACGTTTAATTTTATTGTATGAGGCAATCACGGAAAGCAGCTCATCATATGCGACATTATAACGCACGGCAATGCTCCGATAACGCTGCTCGACCGTGCAGTTGTTTCCCAGATTGTTCACCGCGTCCGCCAACTGCAGCAAGCGATCATAGTCGTCATATTCAACTGTCGTCAGGTAGTTTTTGCAAAATATCATATCTTTGCGCGGATGCGGCATAAGTTCAATATCAAAATCTTTATCGACAAAGTTATGCGTGACGGAAATTTTTGCCAGCTGCGGCCATCCTTTTTGACATAAAAGATGATATCCGACAACGCCATGATAATCGCCGGTAGCATATTCGTCGACAATGCGCCCGCAATCGTGCAGCAACCCCATAACATAGGCCAGATCAGCGTTTAAATACGGTGTTTTGGAAGCAATTGTTTCCGCTATGATTGCGACACCGTGGCAATGACGGCGAAAAGTGTCTTCCATGTCGTCTCTGAAAGGATACGGCGTTTTATTGCGCTCGGCAATAACCCATTCAAAAAAATCAACGGCTTCGGAACGGCTCGGAAACGGCATATTCATCGGACTACCTTTTGACATATCCCAGAACGGCAGTAATTGCCGCCGGCGTAACGCCCGGAATGCGGGAGGCTTCGCCGATGGTGGACGGACGAACCTTGGACAGCTTGGCGACCATTTCGCGAGAAAGTCCGCCGATCTTTGAATAATCTATATCTTCTTTAATTTTAAGGTTTTCGTCTTTTTTAAAAATTTCTATATCAGCCAACTGTCGTTTGATATAGCCGGCATAGCGCGCCTCTATTTCAATCGCTTCGTAGACAACCTCGGGCATATCTTTCAGTTCCGGCCAGATACGGACAATTGTTTCACGTGAAACGTCGTCATAAGACATCAGATTAAAAACCGTACGTTTGGTACCGTCGCTTTTTACCTTTATGCCGTAAGTTTCAAGATTTTTCGGGGAGGTCAAAAGTTCCTCACAAAGGCGGCGATAATATTCTATTTGGGCTTTTTTAGCTTTAAATACACTGTATCTGTATTCGCCGACGCAGCCGATTTCATATCCTTTTTCGGTCAGGCGCCAATCGGCATTGTCCGCCCGTAAAAACAGACGATATTCGGAACGAGAGGTAAACATACGATATGGTTCGTCAACGCCTTTGGTTATCAGGTCATCAATCATAACGCCGATATATGCTTCACTGCGGTCAACCGTAAAACAACGTTTTTGACCGTTTGCCGCCAAAGCTGCGTTAATACCGGCAATCAAACCCTGGGCCGCCGCTTCTTCATAGCCCGTAGTTCCGTTAATCTGTCCGGCCAGAAACAACCCCGGAACTTTTTTGACGGCAAGTCGACTGTCCAGTTCCTGCGGATCAACATAATCATATTCAATGGCATAAGCATATTTAAGGATCTCAACGTCTTCCAAACCCTCCATGGTATGGATAAAAGCTTCCTGAACGTCTGCCGGCAGCGAAGTTGAAATTCCGTTCGGATAGACGACATCGGTATCCAATCCTTCAGGCTCCAAAAAAATCTGATGACTGGTACGATCGGCAAATTTAACCAGTTTATCTTCAATACTCGGACAATAGCGCGGACCGATACCGGTAATCAACCCGGAAAACAGAGCGCACTTATCAAAATTGTCACGAATAATCTTGTGGGTATGTTCATTGGTATGAGTAATAAAACATTTAATCTGCGGATTGCTGATTTTTTCAGTAAGATAAGAAAACGGCTGGGGCGGATTGTCTCCGTCTTGGACGGCCAACTTTTCCCAATGAATGGTTTTGCCGTTCAAACGGGCAGGGGTTCCGGTCTTCAGACGGCCTACTTTCAAGCCCAAAGACTTTAAATACGGTGTTATTCCGGTACAACTGACATCATCGATACGACCGCCGACCGAGGTTTGGTGACCGACAAACATTATGCCGTTCAGAAAGGTTCCCGACGTTAATATTACAGATTTTGCAAGCAGTTGAACACCGTCTGCCAAGATAACGCCTTCAACTTTTCCGCCCTTGACCATCAATCCTTCAACGGCCGCTTCAATAATATCAAGATTTTTTTGAGCGCGCAAAGCCTCAAGCATATAACGTTTATAAAGCTTTCGATCAGCCTGAGCTCTCGGACCGCGCACAGCCGGACCTTTCGATGCGTTAAGCATACGAAACTGTATGCCGGCCTTGTCGATTACCCGTCCCATCAGGCCGTCCAAAGCGTCTATTTCACGGACAAGATGACCTTTGCCCAAGCCGCCGACGGCCGGATTGCAGGACATTGCGCCGATGGTATCAATATGATGTGTGACCAGTGCCGTTTTGGCGCCCATACGGGCCGCTGCCGCACAGGCTTCGCATCCGGCGTGACCGCCGCCGACGACAATTACGTCATAGTTTGTATTCATTATATCAGAGCCTTAAATTGTGCAAATTTTTCTCTGGTATAACTTAACAAATAAAAGTTAGCAAGGATTTAATGGCGGAAGATAAATAAAACGCCGTAAAAACAGGAGATTCAACGGCGTTTTGTCAGGTATCGACGCAAAAAGAAGACTATAAAACCACGACAATGTCAGGTATGGATATGATTTTGAACCGGGGCAAAAGGACTCGGAGCCACTTAAGCCGAACATGACTTTCAATAAAAAACACTGCCAAATCAGACAATTTGACAGTGTTTCCAGATTAGATCAATTAATTTTATTAGAACCAGATTCCGGCGTGCGAGCAGTAATTCAACAGCGCAGCAACAACGCTTTCGGAAAAATATTCCGGACAGCGGTACGCCAAAGACAAGAGCAGCAAAGCTTCAAGGTAGTTGTCATAAATTTTTCCTTTTCGGTAAATGCCGACGAAATCTTCAACGGCAGCAATATAACTGCCGCGCATGGTTTCCAGCTTTTCCAACTTTGCGTCAGAATTTTCAATCAAGAGCAAAACAGGAAAGCTCTGACTGTGGTTCTCAAACAGGCTGACAAACTCTTTTACGTCTTCAGCCAACTGTTTCAATGTTTTCCGGTCGTAAAACAACATCTCAAGATGATCATTGCCAAAGTAGTTTTGATCCATGATGATCTCAAACAATTCTTCTTCCGGAAGCGGTTGGAGATTTTTGGAAATCAGAAAACTGATTCCCGTGCTAAGCTTTCTCATTTTTAATAATTTTTTAGTGATAGTATATAAGTAATTAACGACTGATATGAACTATAACACAAGGATATGTCAAGGTCAATAGACAAATTGACAAATAAAAAAGACGACACTTCTTAATCAAAGCGCCGCCTTTAACATATGAGCACGATTATTTTCCGATACAAAAATCTCCGAAAATCTTATCCAAAACCTCGTCCACCTCTATACGGCCGGTTATTTTTCCCAAAGCACGAGCCGCCAGTCTTATGTCTTCGGCGGTCAATTCAATTTCTTTGTCAAAACCGAAAGCCCGCAGATTGTCGACAGCATCTTTCAAAGCTTCGCGATAGCGGCGGCGGGTAATCAACAAGCTCGAGTTGGAAGTAAAACGTTCTTTTATATTATCTCCGATTTTTTGCAAAAGATCGTCAACGCCTTCTTTATATTTGGCAGAAATGACCAGACAACCGGATTTTTTTAGATTAGAGCATTGATCGGGCGAGAGTTTGTCGCTTTTGTTGGCAACAAACAGAGCTTTGTTTTTAAATGAATTTCTAATTTTATCAAAGACCTGAACATTGTCTTGCGATGCGTCAAACAAACAAATGACCAAATCAGCGTCATGAATTTTGGAATAGGCGATGTCGATGCCTTTCTTTTCTATTTCCTCTTCGGTCTCCCGCAGACCGGCCGTATCGGTAAACATCACCGGATAACCATTTAAATCCAAATGGACATCTATGGCATCGCGGGTGGTGCCGGCAACATCAGACACAATTACGGCATCCCTTTTAACAATGGCATTAAGCAGGCTTGATTTTCCGGCATTGGGCGAACCGACGATGACAACCCTAAACCCCTCTCGCAGACGTTCGCCGATTGAATCACCGTTCAGGTGCTGATTTATCTCATCTTCAAGTTTAAATACGGTGTTTTTCATATCGGCAATAACAGATGAAGGAATCTCTTCCTCCGGAAAATCAATGAAGGCTTCCAAATAAGCAAGAATTTTTACCAGCCGCGCACGCCAGTCTTCGTAAAGGTTTTTCAAACCTCCTTCCATTTGGCGCATAGCATATTTTTGCTGTTCGGTTGTTTCCGAATCAATCAGATCAGCCAAGCCCTCGGCCTCGGTCAAATCCATCTTGCCGTTGTAAAAAGCCCGTCTTGAATATTCTCCGGGCTCGGCCAGACGAAAGTCCGGCAGTCGGCTTAAATTGTCCATCAGTGAATTTATGACTGCTTTGGAACCGTGGGTTTGAAACTCGACAATGTCTTCTCCGGTAAAAGAATTCGGCGCATTAAAATATAAAACCAGACCTTGATCCAATGTTTCACGTGAATCAACGTCTTTAATTTTAGAAAAATAAGCATAACGCGGTTTTATGACGGAAACGTCAATATCCGTCATTTGCGCAACGGCCTGCAAAGCCGAAGGTCCGGAAACGCGGATAACGGCAACGCCCGACTTTCCGTAAACCGTGGATAAAGCATAAATGGTTTCAGCTGTCATAAAATTTCTCCTTACGCATTTTTTATAATAAGATTGTAGAATGAAAGCAACATTTAAAAGCGACTCTGCAAAAACAGCTATTTTTTGACTCAGGAGAGGGTAAAGCCTTTTTTATGACACATTTATCATCTACCTGGCAAATTTCTTTTGTACGGGCAAATTTCGGACTCGTTTTTTCACAACTCAAAATGTATTATATAAAAAAAATCTATTTTTATTATTATCCGGCAAAAAAAGAAAAGCTCCTTTAGTAAGGAGCTTTTCTTTTTAAGAATTCATAGTATTGAAGAAATCCTGATTGTCTTTGCTTTGTTTCAACTTATCCAGCAGGAATTCCATACCGTCGGTCATGCCCATCTGCATCAGAACGCGACGCAGAACCCACATCTTGGACAAGGTTGCCTTATCAACCAGCAGTTCTTCTTTACGCGTGCCGGAACGGGTGATGTCAATGGTCGGAAACAGACGTTTGTCCGTCAGTTTACGGTCTAAAATGATTTCGGAGTTGCCGGTGCCTTTGAATTCTTCAAAAATAACCTCATCCATGCGGGAACCGGTATCAATCAGAGCCGTAGCAATAATGGTCAGAGACCCTCCTTCTTCAACGTTGCGAGCGGCACCAAGCAGTCGTTTGGGACGCTGCAGGGCATTGGCGTCGACACCGCCGGTCAAAACCTTGCCCGAAGAAGGGATAACAGTATTGTAAGCACGACCGAGACGCGTGATGGAATCTAACAGGATAATGACGTCTTTTTTGGTTTCAACCAAACGTTTGGCTTTTTCAATAACCATTTCAGCAACCTGAACATGGCGGGCGGCCGGTTCGTCAAAAGTGGATGAAATGACTTCGCCTTTGACGGAGCGCGTCATATCAGTTACTTCTTCCGGACGTTCGTCAATAAGCAAAACCATAAGGTAAGCTTCCGGATGATTGGTTGCAATTGCATGCGCAATGTTTTGCAGCATAACCGTTTTACCCGTACGCGGCGGCGCCACAATCAATCCGCGCTGGCCCTTACCCTGCGGAGCAATTAGATCAATGACACGGGTCGTATAATCTTTGTCGCCGCAGATAATGTCAAAATCTAATTTTTCAGTGGGGTAAAGAGGCGTGAGGTTATCAAAGTTAATACGGAGTTTGGATAGTTCGGGATCTTCAAAGTTTATGCGATTGACTTTCGTCAGGGCAAAATAGCGTTCATTGTCTTTCGGCGCGCGGATTTCTCCTTCTACGGTATCGCCGGTGCGGAGTCCGAATTTTTTAACCTGAGAAGGCGAAACATAAATGTCATCAGGTCCGGCAAGATAGTTTGACTGGCTGGATCGTAAAAAACCGAAGCCGTCTTGCAGAACTTCGATTGTACCTTCACCGTAAATAATGTTGTCTTCGCTGGCAACTTTTTTCAAAATGGCAAACATTAAGTCTTGTTTGCGCATGGAAGAAGCGTCTTCAATGCCTAAATCTTCAGCTTCAGTGAGCAGTTCTTTAGGAGATTTCTGTTTTAGATCTTTTAAATTCATATTAACCTTGAGATAGTATATTGGGAATAAGTTTAAGGGATTAAACTTTTGTTAAGCGTTATTTGTTAACTGTAATCGGTAAGTTGGAAAATTTATATTATGTTATTTCAATTTTGTCAATAAAGTTTTGACAAAACCAGGGAGAGTTAATTTATCTTTCCGGTATGTAAATTTTGGGTATGAACCCGACGTTTTATTCACAGCCCCGCAGGGCTAAATATATAATTTTTAAAATTTAGTAGTTGATAGTGAATCGCGGTGAATCCTGTGTATTAATTTTTATACCGAATTTTATGCACAGTTTAACGGTTTGTTAATAAGTTTGTGAATCAAAAATCAGACGGATTCCTTTTTTGATTCTTTTTCAAGCGGCTATTGCGGCAAAGTTTTTTTTGCGGCTTTTGTTGATAAAAGAATTTATCCACGCTTTTTTGTTATGTTAATTTAAGTTATTAACTTGTATATAACTTATATATATAAATTTGTTTTGCGCCGATAAAATTGTATAAATGCAGACAGAGGTTCAGTTATGCACAGAAAGTTAACGAGCTGTTAATAACTGGGGTAACCGTTTGAATTGATATATGATTTAGGCTCTGAAGATTTTTTTTCAAGGGGCTGTCGTCATTTTAAGGTACAAACAATGAAACTTATTGCAATAACCGGTTCTATCGGCTGCGGAAAGACAACTATTGCCAAGATTATCAAAGCCTTGGGTTACAGTGTGTTTGACGTTGACGGATGGGTGAGGGCCTTGTATTTTCAGAAGGATTTTATTGCAACCATTGTCAAAAATTTTCCCGAAGCGGCCGACGGCGGCATTTTTAACAAAAGAAAGCTGCGCAATCTGGTTTTTGACGACAATAAAAAACTGAAAAAACTGGAAGCTTTAATACATCCTTTTTTGAAGGAAAAGCTAAAATCAGTCATTCGCCGCAATGCGGTCTGCGACGATTTGTTTTTTTTGGATGTGGCTTTGCTGTTTGAAATGGGATGGGATAAATACTGCGATTTTATAATTGTGGCCGACGTGGCTGACGATATTCAAAAGCAGAGGGTTATGAAAAGGGATAACGTCAGCGCCGAACATTTTGAAAAGATCAACAGCGTGCAGATGAACAAAAAAGCCAAAGCGGATTTGGCCGATGCGGTTATCGATACGGATGTGCCGCTGAATTTGCTGAAAGTGGATATTTTAAATATTATAGAAGGGTTGGAAAACAATGGTTAGGGAGATTGTATTTGATACGGAAACAACCGGTTTTGACGCGCCGAAAGGCGACCGTCTGGTTGAAATCGGCGCCGTTGAACTGATTAACCATCTGCCGACCGGTAAGGTTTACCACCAATATATCAATCCGCAGCGCGACGTTCCCGAAGATGCTTTTAAAGTGCACGGGCTGTCCTATGAGTTTTTGAAAGATTTTCCGACATTTGACCAGATTGTGGACGACTGGCTGGCTTTTGTCGGCGAAGACGCCGTTATGGTCGCGCATAATGCCTCTTTTGATATTAATTTCTGCAATTATGAGCAGAAGGCGTTAAATAAACCTGAATTCAGCTGGGACCGGGTGGTTGATACGCTGGAAATTGCACGCAATATGTTTCCCGGCTCAAGAGTCAATCTTGACGCTTTGTGCAAACGTTTCGGCGTGGATAACTCAAACCGTACCAAACACGGCGCCCTGCTTGACGCCGAACTGCTGGCCGAAGTTTATCTGCAGCTGATCGGCGGACAGGAGCCGACCATGATGTTTGAAGAAAAAAAGACATCTTCGGCAGCAGATCTTTTTACGACGGGAAAAATTGAACGCAAATTCAGAGAGCCCCGTCATTTTGCTCTTTCGGAAGCAGATTTGCAGGCGCATAAGGATTTTCTGGCGGCCAAGATAAAAGGGGCGCTGTGGTATGTCGGCGAACAGGAAAAACCGGCAGAATGAAAGTCAGCCGCGCTTACGGCGCAAAAGGACATACAAGGCGCCTTCCCCGCCGTCTTGCGGGCGCGAATAGGAAATGCTTAAAATAAGAGGTCTTAAAACAGGATTATTAAGCCATTGCGGGACTTTTTCCTTTAAAACACCGCGAATGACGAACGGATCATCGTCGGGATGGGGACGTCCTTTGCCGGTGACGATTAATATGCATCTCAATCCCTGCAGGTAGGCGTTTTTTACAAAGTTTTCGACGGCTTCGTAAGCCTGGTCTTCCGTATATCCGTGCAAATCGAGCCGTCGTTCTATTTTGAATTCTCCGCGGCGGAAACGCTCGGCCGTTTTGCGGTCTATATCCGGGGCGGCGCCGATGTCAAGCGCGTTTAAGGCGTTGCCGGTATAAACGTGCTGCGGGTTAACGGAATTGCGGATTTCGGGCAGAACCGACGGCACTTTTTCTATCAACAGCGGTTGTTCTGTTTTCGTGACGTCTTTGGTCAGTTCCGACCAGAAGCTCAGATCTTCGGAGCTAGGCTTTGGTTTTTCTTTCGGCATGGTCGGTTTCTTCTTTTTTATCTATCATCAAGTCTGAAAAATTAAGAACGACAAACTCTTTCCAGTCTCCCTCCGGCGAAACGCAGCCGATTTTTTTGTTTTCGGCATTGACCAGAACAATACCGCCGAAGTTCCATAGCTGTTCGCAATTGTCCAGTCCCGATACCAGATATTTTTTTGTGCGTTCAATGACGATGCGGTAGAGTTTCTTTTTGAAATAAGCGGAATATACCATAATCATGGCGACAATGAACAGCAAGCCGAACAAAACGCCGACGCTTACGATGAGTATGAGTCCGAGTAGAACCGGCAGCAAAATCGGCAGCAGGCATTCCCAGGGATTGTAAATCGGCGAGCCGGGTCGGTTTATTTTGCCGTAGTCCAGATAGATGCGCAGTTTGTCCTGTTCTACTGCTTTTTGCAAAGCATGGAAAGTAAGACTGTCGGCGCGGCTGTGTTTCATTGTTTTATCTCCATGTTCTTAGGCAAAAGAATGTAATATTGTCCGGCGGAATTCATTTTTCCGGCCAGATCGAGAATATCATCGCCGCCGCTGCCCCAGAAATAATCGCCGCGAACGGCTCCCTTGATGGCGCCGCCGATATCCTGAGCCACAACCATTTTATTTATAGGCTGCCGGTCAGGACCTGAAGTTTCCAGCCATAACAGAGCACCCAGCGGAATATAGGCTTTGTCTACGGCAAGGCTGCGACCGGCGGTCAACGGAACGCCCTGAGCGCCGATCGGACCGGGAGATTGTATCAGTCGGTGAAAGACGTAGCGGTTGTTTTCGTTCATGTGAACGGTTGATGCGTCAATGTTTTCTTTCAGCCATTTTTTTATGTGGCTCATGGATGTCTGGCCCGGTTTTAACAGGCCTTTTTCCAGCAAAATGCTGCCGATACCCTTAAAGTCGCGGCCGTTGTTTTCCGCATAGCCGATACGCACTTTGGAACCGTCGGTCAGGGTGGCGACGGCCGAACCCTGAATTTGCATGATGTAGATGTCTATGTAACTGTCCGACCAGAGAATGACGGGGGCATCAATACCGTTGTTTTCAATTTCGCTACGGGTGTAATAAGGAACCAGCTTTTGGTTTTCAATCCGGCCGACATATCTTTTGTTCGGCAGGTTTTTATCAAAATCATGCAGGTTTATTTCAATTATGTCGTTCGGACGCCCGTAGATCGGATAACGGTATTTTTCGTCCGGCGTTTTGGAAGCATGAAGTTCGGCCTCGTAATAGGAGGTGAATTTGCCCTGAGAAGAGTTGTTGAATTTTACGAGATAAGGCGTGAAGTTGCTTTTGATGAATTTTTTGATGTCCGTTTTGGGGCTTTTCAGCAGTTTTAAGCAGATGTCGGCATAACTTTTGGTCGGAATTTTTATTTCGGCGCTGCCTAAAAATTCGGATTTTTGAGTGATTATTTTCGAACATGATTTTTCAATGGCCGGAACAATGTCGGACAGCCGGTCGTTTTTCCAGCCTTTTAGATCCGAAAAATCAGCTTTTACCAGTTCCAGACCTGAAGAAGCGTTTTTTTCTTCTTGTTCCTTTTCTCCGCAGGAAACGAGAAACAGGCAGATGCAAAATATTTTCAGGAAACGCTGAATCATTGTTTTTTCGTCGATACCAATAGCCAATTGGGGTTGGTGGAAGTCAGGGATTTTTCAAAAGTCCAGACATCGGTGATGCTTTGTATGTATTGCTCGTCGCCTTCAATGACGCATCCTTCGGCATTTTTAAGCATATTGACCTGCTGAGAGACAAATTTGACCGTAATGGCGGCAATGTCGTTTTTGGTGATTTGGGCTTTTTGAATTTCGGTTTCGTCAAAGCCGATGAAATCTGTTTCTGAAGTTATGCCTTCGCTGCGGCGTTGTTCGATAACGGCCTGAAACTTTTTGAGCAGATTTTTGCTGACCAGCATTTCGAGCGTTTCCGTATCGCCTTTGTTAAACGCTTCGAGAATGATTTCGAAAGCGCGTTTGGCGCCGTTAAGAAAGGTTTCTTTGTCAAAACCGGGAATGCGGCGGAATATTTTTTCTTCTTCGGTGAGGTTGACGGCTTCTTCCGGGGCTTTTGGCTCTGTCGGGTTTTCGGTTTTCTCGGCTTCGATTTCCTTTTGGGCGTCTTTCATTATGATGTCAAAAATTTTGGCGGCGTCTTCATCGCTGATTTTGCGGCTTTCCGTTCCTTCGGGACGTGTGCCCAACAGCCCTTTCAGGCGCTGGTAGATTACAACGACAACAAGCAAGAGGACAATTATGTCAAAATATTGTGCTATCATATGCGAAATCTTTCCTGTTAAACATTTTTACAAGCTATAATATAGGGATTTTCAAAGATTATATCAATATAAATTAAATATATTAAAAAACATCTAAATAATTGACCTGTAGTTTTTTTCAGTATAACTATTAAATTAAATGCAATTAATATGAAAATCGGGAGATTATCTATGGAACAGGACAATAAAAAACCTGAAAACGAAAATAACGGAAGCAATCAGGGACAGGCAGCGCCGATTGTTATCAACAATCAGTACATTAAGGATCTGTCCTTGGAAATTCCTTTTGCGCCGCAGATTTTTAACGAAGTGAAACAAAATCCGGACATTAACATCAACGTTGACGTTAATGCCGGTCGTCTGGAAGAGAATTTTTACAACGTTGAGCTGGTTTTTACCATTAACGGCGATATTCCGGGCAAGAAACTGTTTGTTTTGGAACTGACTTATGCCGGCGTGGTACAGCTTAATGTGCCTCAAGAGCATATTGAACCGGTTTTGCTGGTAGAAATTCCGCGGATGCTGTTTCCTTTTGCACGCAATATCATTACCACCTCTTTAATGAACGCCGGTCTGCCGCCGTTTATGATTAATCCGATTGATTTTGTGGCGATGTACAACGCGCGCAAGAGCCAGCAGGAAAACTAGAGGAATCTCCGTTTTAATAAGGGCTGAACATTGTTCAGCCTTTTTTTTGCGGATTTCAGCGAATCCAAAACGAATCGACAAGGTTTTGTTAAGTTTTTTCGGCTATTAATATTGGTATGGATTCGTTTTTAAAGAGGTCTTTTATGTGCCGAAAGAGACTGGAAATTTTGGTTTCTTGTCTGTTCTTGTCAAGTTTTTGCTGCAGTGCGGCAAGAGCTCAGACCTCCGTGGACTCTTGGGATGCTCTGAAAACGGGTGTGGCAGCCGGTGAGGTGACGCTCGGAGAAGACATTCAGGCAACGGCCAACCAACCGATCCGCGATTATCAAAACGGGGCGGTAATTCACGGTGACGGACATAAAATTACCGGCAGCGACTATACGACGGATTCTGCCGGCAGCGGCGGATTGATCGTTTTAGACAAGGTTTCGGGGGACGGGCTGAGTTTGGACGGTGTGGATGTCAGCGGTTTTCACAATACTTCTTCGGATGATGACGCCAGCGGAACCGGCGTTATTTATGTCAAAGATTCAAACATGGGGACGATTGACGGCAAGTTTTCCGACAACAGCGTCATAAGCAGTTACGGTACCATCGGTTCGGTGGTCAGCAATGCGGGCGGAAAGATTGCCGGCATTACCGACAGCATTTTTGAGGGAAACAGCGTAGCGGAAAACAGTTCTGAAAAAGACGAGGTTACGTCCCGCGGCGGCGCCGTATATAACGGTGCGTCCGACGATAAGACCGGTATTATCGGGGACATTAGCGGATCGTCGTTTAAGGATAATTCGGTTACTTCCGAAAACAACGGCGCCGGCGGCGGTGCCATTTACAATTCTGCCGACAGTTCAATCGGCAATATTGCAGCTGATTTCAGCGGTAATAAGGTTGTCAGCAACGCTAATGTTGACAAGGACCGTTTTGTTGCCAACGGCGGTGCCATTTATAACAATGCTTCAAGCATCGGAAATATTTCCGGCAATTTTACTCAAAACAGCGTGGAAGCCACACAAAGCGGAAGTGCCGGCGGCGGTGCGATATTGAACCGCGACGGAGCGGAAATCAAAGACGTCAGCGGCACTTTTTCCAGTAACACGGCGACCGGCAGCGGAGCATACGGCGGCGCGATTTTGTCGGCGGGCTCAAGTACGGAAGATTCTAAAATCGGCAATATTACGGCTGATTTTACGCAAAACGAAGCCGTCGGTACGGAAGGGGCGTATGGCGGAGCCATTGACAACGAAGCCAAAAGCACGATAGGCACCATAAGCGGAACGTTCGACGGAAACGCGGCGGTTTCGGAGAAGGAATCTCTGGGCGGTGCCATTTATAACGGCGGTACGATTACCAATATCGAAAACGCAACTTTTACCGATAATAAGGCGGAAGCGACGACGGAAGGCGGACAGGCTCTGGGCGGTGCCATTTATACGGAAACGGATCTGACCATATCCGCCAATAACGGAGATTCGTTGTTTTCGGGAAATGTGACTTATGTAAACGGCGAAAGTTTTTCCAATGCGGTTTATGTCGGAAATCAAGACGCAATATTAAGTTTGAACGCCAAGAACGGTAATATAACGTTTGACGACGGTATTTACGGGAGCAAGGGTTATCAAGTTCAAATCGGCGGTGATGCCACCGGTTCTGTTAACTTGAATGAACAGATCGGCAATGCGGGAGAAATATCTGTTGATGACGGGGTAACGGTTAATTTTGGCGAAAAAGTGACGGTTGATACGGATTTAAACGTTAATAACGGCACGGTTAATGATGCCAGCATTGTCAACGGGGGAAAGATTTCCGTGGCAGCCGGTTCCACGGCTCATAATTTGGCGCTGTTGGCCGGTTCCGGATTTGATTTTTCCGACAGTGCCGTTTTGACCGGCAATATTTTGATTGACAAAGGTGCTGTTTCCGCTTCCAGCTATGACCATATTTTTGCCAATGACGTTGAAAGCAAACTGACTTTGACCGGTGGTTTTAACGAGGCCTTTACGGCATTGAAAAACGATTATGCCAACAAAAGTCTGGTATTGGCAAACGGAACTTATAATTTTTCCGGCGAAAGCGGAAAAGGACTTGAGCTTTCAGGCTGGGAATCAATAACCATCGGTTCGGACGACGGAAACGCAGCAGTCGGCAAGCTGGAAGGCAATATGAATATGCCTGATGTAACCGACAGTTTATATATTAAAAAGAACGGCACGTTTGATTTGTCCGGCAACGGCGCCGGGGTTTTTGAGTTTGGCGGTTCGGTGGTTAATGACGGCACAATTTCTTTTCAGGACAATTCCGCCGACGATGTTACAACCATAAAAGGCAGTTATACGGCTCAAAACAATGCGCAGATGATTGTTGACGTAGATCCGTCGGTTGGAACGTCTGATTTGCTCAAGATAGAAGGCGATGTTGTCGGGCATACGTCCGTTGTGGTTAACGCTCTGGGCAGCGGTATATCAAGAAATCAGATTTTATTTGCCGACGTGAGCGGTGACGATGAGGCAACGGCTTCTTCTTTTGACGTATACCGGGTTATGAATAATCCGTTTATGTGGAATGCGGTTTTGGAAGAGAAAAAATGGTATTTTGACAAGACCAATATCGTTGTCGGCGAGGTTATCGCCTATACGGGGCTGCCCGGTGCCGGCATAGACCAAACCAGAGGTCTGATTGACAATATTTCCGCCAATTCACACGGAACGGAAAAAAACAAAAAAGAGTGTCAGTATTATAAGGACTATTTCCGCTGCCGGAGCTATAATACGCTTAACACTTGGGTTGCGCCGGTTTACGGCACGTCAGACGTTACGGCTCCGTTTAAGTATACGGCCGACGTTGCGGGCGTGGATGCGGGTGTGGACGTTGACTACGGCTTTTACAACAAGTTGGGATTGTTTGTGTCTTACCGCACGGGGTCGTATGATTTTGACGGAACCGGAGAAGAAATTTCTTCAGACACGGGTTCCAGCATTGACATCAACAGCTATCTGGCCGGTTTATATTATCGGTATGAGCGCGGTTATTTGTGGACGATGTCTACGATTTTCGGCGGCGTGCAAAATGCGGAAATGAGCTCGGATGACGGCGTCAGTTCGGATACCAGCGGCATGGAGCTTGGCGCCAGTTTTGAGGCCGGTTTGATTTTTAACCCGATGACGGATCTGTTTATCGAACCGATTGTCGGACTGTTTTATACGCATATTGCCTATGACGATTTTACGGACGATTATGGCAAAAAGGTTGAGTATGACGCGGTTATGAATTTGGATTTGGAAGCGGGAATCCGAATTGAAAAGAGATTTAAGACCGACAACGGTTATGCCAAGTTTTATTTCAAGCCGAGCGTTATTCAGAGCCTGTCTTCCGGAGACGTCAATATCAGCGAGCTGCCGGCGATGAGCAGCACGGACAACCGGACTCTGACAAAGTTTGAATTTGGCGGCAGCATTGATTTCAGCGACGGCTGGAACGGTTTCGGCAATGTGTCTTACATCACCGGCAGCGATTACAGCAATGTGGCGGCAAATGTCGGCGTGAACTATACCTGGTAAAAATAAAGCTCCATATCGACGGAGCTTTATTTTTAAATTCTTTTATCTTTGCTGTGACAGAAACCGGCAATCGGGCAATTGGCGCAGTCCGGTTTTTGAGCCTTGCAGACATAACGGCCGAACAGAACCAGCCAATGGTTGGCGTTCTTTACATATTCCGGCGGCAAAACCTTCAGCAAATCCTGTTCAATAGCCAGCGGTGTTTTGCCGTTGCTGAAACCCAGCCTATGCGAGATGCGCATAACGTGCGTGTCGACGGCAAGGGTCGGTTGGTCAAACCAGACGTTTAAAACCACGTTGGCGGTTTTTCTGCCGACGCCGGGCAGGTTTTCCAAGGCTTCGCGGTCAGCCGGAACTTCTCCCTGATATTTTTCAACCAGCGTTTGGCTGAGGGCAATGATGTTTTTGGCCTTGTTGTTATACAAGCCAATGGTTTTGATATAGTTTTTCAGCTCTTCAAGACCCAATGCGGCCATTTTTTGCGGGGTATCCGCGACTTCAAACAGCGCTTTGGTCGCTTTGTTGACGCCTTTGTCAGTGCTTTGGGCCGAAAGAACCACCGCCACCAGCAGGGTAAATGCGTTTTTATAATCCAACTCGCAGCGCGGATTGGGATCCTTTTGAGCAAAGACACTCATTATTTCCAGAATTTCGTTTTTGTTTCTCATGCTTTTACGCCTCCGGCTCCGGCCGCTTTGGGCGCGTTTTCGTCCAGCGGCCAACGCGGACGGGGTTTGAAATCAAGATTGCTGACGTATCCGTTTTGAAAACGTTCCAGTCCCGCCCAGGCAATCATAACGCCGTTGTCGGTGCAAAAACGGATCGGCGGCGCCGAAAAGATCAATCCCTGCCGGTCGGCCAGTTCCTGCATGCGGGTGCGCAGATAAGTGTTGGCGGCTACGCCTCCGGATACGACGATGTCTTTGCCCTGAGGATATTTTTGTTTGAAAATTTTGATGGCTTTTTCCAGTTTGCAAATGAGGCAGTCGGCCACGGCCAACTGAAAACTTGCGCAAACGTCGGCCACGTCTTTTTTGCGCATGATGGCGTGTTCAATGTTGCCGTCGGGATCATAGGATTCAATGATTTTGCGCACCGCGGTTTTTAAGCCCGAAAAAGAAAGGTTGCAGTCGCCAGAATTGTGCAGCGGACGGGGAAGAACAAAGCGGTTCTCGTCACCGAGTTCGGCCATTTTTTCGACAATGGGACCACCCGGATATCCCAGTCCCAGCATTTTTTATACCTTGTCAAAGTCTTCGCCGGCGGCGTCGTCAATAGTGGTGCCGAGGCGTTCAAAATCTCCGACGCCTCTGACGATTAAAATCTGGCAGTGTCCGCCGGAAACCAGAAGCAGCAGATAAGGATATTCGACATCGCCGGTAAGACGCGGCGCCAGAGCATGGCCTTCCAGATGGTTGACGGCGATGAAAGGTTTGTTCAAGGCCAGAGCCATGGCTTTGGCTGCCATAACGCCGATGACAACGCCGCCGATAAGCCCCGGTCCCGAAGAGGCGGCAAAGGCGTCTATATCCTGCGGTTTGAGATCGGCTTTTTTCAGGGTATGTTCAATAATGTCGTCAATGTGTTCCAGATGTGCGCGGGCGGCGATTTCGGGAACGACGCCGCCGTAAATTTTGTGATCTTCTATCTGCGTCCAAAGGCATTCGCCGACTATTTCTTTTTTTTCGTTGACGACGGCAGCGGCGGTTTCATCACAGCTGCTTTCTATTCCTAAAACCAACATCTTTCTTATATCCACTAATTCTATTGAAGTTTTTTTTAATTTATATACACTAAGAAAATAAAAATAGCAAAAGGATTTAGCAAAATGGTTGACGCAAGCAGAAAAGACGCTTCGGAGAAGAAAAAAACGGGCGTTTCGGTTAAATTTAAAAAGGGAATCAAAATTGCCGTATTTGCGGCGGTTGTGGCCGGTGCCGGATACGGTTTGTGGAAAAATCCGCAGGTTGCAGAACAGGTTAAAAACTGGCTGGGCACATCGGCGGCAGCGGAAGAAAAAGAAAATGAAACGGCCGTTTTGCGGGAAGAAGTACGCGATCTGCGGGTGCAGCTGAACAATTTGCAGCGTCAGTTTTACGAGCAGCAGGATAACTCGGTCCTGATGGAAAAATTTGCCAACCTGGAACGCTATAATTTGAATGTAATTAATTCCAAAGCCGACGTTGCGGCCGTTTTGGGGCTGGTAATGCGGATGGACAGAGCCGAACAGAAACTGGAAGCCGTTGCCGGCGCGACGGATCGCGGGGCTTTGGTTTTGACGGCGGCCATGCTGGTTAAGGAAAGCGCGGACCGCGGCGGAAGTTTTGAATATGAAGCCGAGGTGCTGCGTCAGCTGGCTTCGGGAAACACAGAACTGAAAGGCGCGGTGGAAGAAATTGTCAAGACCGCAAAAACCGGCGTGGCAACGAATCAGCAGTTGGCCGGGGAGTTTGCCGGCGTGTATGAAAAACTGGTCAAAAAACAGCGCGAAGCTTTTGAGCAGGACTGGAAAGACCGTCTCAACAACAAAATCAGCGAATATATCAAAGTCAAAAAAGTTAACGAAAAAGCCCGGGAATTTGAGGAAAACCGGGAGCTGGAGCAGGTTAAGGACGACGTTGTGGCCGGAAATATCAAAAAAGCGCTGTTTGATTTGGAAAATATTAATAATAAAGAGTTATTAAATGAAGAAAGCCTGAAAGTATGGATGCGCAAGGCCGGAGACAAGGTTGGATTCAACGATGCGGTTAACCGGGTTTCCGCTTATTATCTGGCGTCTCTGAAAATTAACTTTATGAAAAAGGAAACCAGTCATGACTAGAAAAACCTCCATCTTTATTTTTATTGGTTTGATTTTTACATTCGTGTTGTGGATGTGCGACAAGTCAAGCCTGGTTGCCGTTGATTGGCGCAACACCCATTCGGAATTTTCCATTCCTGAAGCCATGCTTTTTGCGCTGGTTGTTTTTGCGGTGATAGACATGATGACCCGGATTGTCCGCAAGCTGATAAAAGCTCAGTTGAAAGAGGTTTATAAGACTTCGGTTTTCCGGGAAAATACCGACGAGAATGCCACGATTGACGTTTTGGCCGGGAAAATAAGCGACAAGCTGGTTATCAATCGCCGCGACTTTGACAGTTCAATGCTGCTGGTGCTGAGAGCCATGACTTCAATTACGGCCGGGGATATGCGCGAAGCCCGCGAAAACCTCAGAGCGCTGAAAAAAATCATCGGCAACGATCCGATTATCGACGTTTTGAAGATAAAGATTTACAAAGGCGAAAAAGATTTTGACAAGATGGAAAAACTTTCCGCCAAACTGATGAAAAATGAAAACATCCGGATTGTCGGCATGAAAGCCGCGGTTGAAGCGCAGATGCAAAAAAAAGAGTTTAAGGAAGCACTGGAAACGGCCAATAAGGCTTTTGAACTGCGTCAGGACCTCTACTGGGTTATTGAAAGCGCTTTTGAACTGCGTGCCAAGGCCAAAGACTGGGACGGGGCAATGCAGGTTTTGGACGCCGGCTATAAGAAAAAAATGATTGCCGAAGAGAAATTTAAGCGCTTTAAGGCGGTAATTCTGCTGGAAATGACCAAAGAATATGAGGCCAAGGGCGATGACGTCAACTTCTTCAAGTGCTGCAGCCAGTCAATAGACATGGATCCGACTTTGGCGCCGGCGGCTTTGGAAATGGCCAGATATTATGTCAAGAACGACAATCAGTACCGCAAGGCCGCCAAGGTTCTGACCGAGGCCTGGAAGCGCAATCCGGTTGACGAGCTGGCTTATGCCTATCTGGCATTGTGGCCGAAGGACGATATTTTGGAAAAAATCAAAAGAATGGAAAGTTTTGCAATGCTGAACGGTTTGCGGCCGTCGCTTAACAACCGTATTTTGGCAGAACTGACTTCCAAAGCCGGTTTGTGGGGCAAAGCCAAAGGCGAGATAGAAGTCTTTCTCATCAACAATCCGTGCACAAAGACCATTTGCGACATTGCGGCCAAATATGAAGAAAAACACACCAAAGACAAAGCGGCCGCCAAAGAATGGAAAAACCGCGCCAAAAATTGCGCGTATGATTCCGCCTGGGTTTGCGAAGAATGCGGCAACGTTTCGGAAGAATGGGACGCTGTTTGTCCCAAATGCGGCGCTTTCGGTCAGGACAAATGGCATTTGTATGTGGAAGAGAGCTTAGAACCGCAGACGGCTGAAACTTTGAGTGCAAAAGAAGAAGACGATGAATAATCAGACGACGAATTACGAAAATCTGAAAAACAAGTGGCTGGACAGATACGCATCTGTGCCGGCCGCTTTGGCACAGATGAAAAACATCAAGGCGGCGGCGACGGCTTTCAACACTAATGTCGACGCGGTTTTGAAAATTTCGGGCCGGCAGCTCGGCCAGCTGATTTCGCAGCAGCATCTGAGCCTGTCCGACTTGCAGAATATCCGGGAAACCAAGCTGAATACGCCGGAAGACGTGGTTAAAGGCATTTTCAAGTGTTTCAGCAAGGGAATTGCCGAAGAATGGATTACCGAAGACAAGAAAGTTTATGACTGGATGGTCAAAAATCTGGGGTATGACCGTTTGCAAATGGGCGGGCAGGGCGGCATTGTTGCCAACGTTCTGGCCGTGGCCGGCGTAAAAAAGGTTTATGCCCATGCTAACTCACTGCCAAAGTTGCAGTCTGACCAGTTTTTAAAGCTGGACAATCTGTTGTCGTTTGACGAACACGGAAACGAAAAGCCGGCTTATCAGATTGACCGGCAGACGGACATTCCCCTGATTCACTGGATTATCGAGTTTGACAGAGAGGATGAGCTTTTGCTGGAAGGACAAGTCTTCAAATGTCCGAAATCCAACCGCTTTATTGCAACCTATGATCCTTTGAACCTGCATCTGGTGATGGACGACAATTTTGTAAAGGCTTCAGTCGTCAATCCGCTGGATTATGTGATTTTGTCCGGTTTTCATGCTTTGACGGAAAACAATGACGGCGTGGCTCTGGCCGAAAATGCACTGCCGCTTATCAAAACCTGGAAGGAAAACGGAGCGATTGTTCATTTGGAAATTGCTTCCACGCAGGATTTGGCGGTAAGGAAGTCCATTATTGAAAAGATTGCGCCGAAAGTGGATTCAATTGGCATAAACGAGCGTGAAACCATTGACATTCTGGAAGTTACCGGACAGGAAAAGCTGGCCGAAGAATGCGAAAAAGACACACACAGCGTTTGTTTGTTTCGGGCGCTCAGCGAAATTAAGAAAACCATCAAAGCCCCGCGAATCCAGATGCATATGTTCGGTCTGTATATTACCGTTCAGGACAAGGGCTTTAAGATTTCTCCCGAGGCCAGTCTGCGCGGGATGATGACGGCGGCGACGGTTGCGGCCGGAAAAGCCGGCACCGGCAGCGTCAACGAGGCAAAAAATTTGCTTTGGGCACAGGGACAAAAGGTTTCCGAGACCGGTCTCAAAGAACTTGAAGATTTGGCCGCATATATCGGAGACGAGGGTTTGGCCGAAAGCGGAATCGCATCTTATCAGGATTGGGACGTTATTGCCGTGCCGACGATTTTGGTTGAAAAACCGATAACTCTGGTGGGTATGGGGGACACCATATCTTCAATGTCACTGTTGGCCGCAAGGTAAAAAAGCGGTAAAGACGAGCGTCAGGCGGAGAAGGCTTATGCGCAGATTGTACACTTATGTGCCGTTGGAAAATACGGTTATGCAAAAAGGGCTGATGTCGCCGGTTTTGCTGGATAAGGAGCTGCTGAAATACGGCCGCCGCGCCGGCTCTGAAGACAAGGAGAAGATAGCAGCCTGGCTGGACAGCACTTTTGAGGGACGCAGCCGTTCTGTTTCCTGTCTCACCGAACCGGTTCGCTGGCAGGGAAATGATGTCATGCTGAAAGATTTTGTCAGTTCCCGGGTTTTGTTTTCTTATGATGTTGACCGCCTTGTAAAAGACAGCGTCGTGGAGCGCATATATTGTAAAGACGGTTCCGGTCCCGGCGGTTTTAACGAAACGTTTGTTGAAGTAAGCTTGGAAGAAATAGATTTCGCTCCGCTGCCCTGGGAAAAATGCAGTCGGGAGAAGGGACTTTTTTTCGGGGTTATCAGGCATTATATGTTGGTGCTGAGAGACGGTTTGATTCCGCCGGAATATCTTTGTGCCGAACGAATCAGATAATGTTACAGGCGGTCTGTTCTTCCGGCGGCGGCGTGACTTTTATCTGACTGAGCTGGTTTTTGTTGCGGCGGACGATTTCAAACTCAAAGCAGTTGAAGATGAACTTCTGTCCCTGCTGCGGAATGGAGCGGGTGGCGTCCAACAGATAGCCGGCCAGAGTGACGGCATTTTCATCGTCAAGGTTCCAGCCCAGCTGGCGGTTGAGGTCTCGTAAGGGAACCTGGCCGTTGATGAGCCAGCTTTTGTCGTTGATTTTGCGGATGCCGAGAGAATTCAGGCTTTCAATGTCATATTCGTCATTAATATCGCCGACGATTTCTTCAATAATGTCTTCCAGCGTGACAATTCCCTGCAGGTCGCCGTATTCGTCTACGACGATGGCAAAATGTTCCCGGCGGGCGCGGAAGAGCTGCAACTGGGTCAGCAGGCTGGTGTTGTCGGGGATAAACCAAGGTTTTGACATCAGCTCGGTGATTTTGATTTTTTTCAGATTTTCCTTGTTTTCATAAGCTTCTTTGAGCAGGGTTTTGACCCGGATGATGCCGACGATGTTGTCCGGGTGGTTTTTATATAGCGGAATGCGCGAAAAAGGACAGTCTTTGACCTTGTCGATGATTTTTTTGATTGGCAGGTCAACGTCGACCGAAAACAGATTTTTGCGGTGGTTCATAACGTCATAGACCTCAATTTTGGCGAGATCGAGGACGCTTTCGAGCATTTCCTTTTCTTCTTCTATTTCTTCGCCCTGATATTGGGAGATGGCGCCGCGCAGCTCGGATAAGTCGTCAGAACTTTCCTTATTGCGGAAAAACAGCTTTTTCAAAGAAGAAAACACCATATTTTGTCCTATTGGTTTAAGAAACCGTCAATCGCCTCAATCACGCGCTGCACCGTGTTGTCGACCTGTTCTTCTCTGGTTTCGACAACAATATCGGCCTCGGAATAATAAGGGTATTCATCGACGATATATTTTTCAAGCTTGTTCTTGAGCTCTTTGTCGCTGCCGATCAGAAACGGCCGGTGTTTGCGGCCGGCGGTGCGGTTGTACAGGACGTCTATGTCGGCCTTGAGCCAGACGGTGATGGCATGGTCTTTGGCCAGGGCCCGGGTCTGTTCGGCAACAAAGGAACCGCCGCCCGAAGCCAGAACGCAGGGCGCTCCCTGCAACAGACGTTTCATGACGCGCATTTCTCCGGCGCGAAATTCGGTTTCGCCAAAGCATTTGAGCAGGTCGACCAGCGAGAGTCCGGAGGCTTTTTCCACTTCGCAGTCTCCGTCGACGAACGGCAGATTGAGCTTTTTGGCCAGACGTTTGCCGACGCTGGTTTTGCCGCTGCCCATTAAGCCGACGAGCAAGATTATTTTATCAATTTTTTTTATCATTGTTATTTTTTCATTTTTCTTTCAGACAATTTATGCTAAATATAGAAACAAGTTTGATTGTTTCGCAATATTTTTTTATAAGGTTATATAACATGAGACAGAAAAAATCAAAAACATTATTTTATGTTCTGGGATTAATTGTTGTTTTAGCGATAGTTTTTGTTATGACGCTGGAAGTTCCGATTAAGGTCGAGCATGTTGAACAGCCGTTGGAAAACACTTTTCTGAACAAGTAAGATGAACACGGAAAAACTGATTTCGGATTTTCTGGACATGATGGCGGCCGAGCGCGGCGCAGCGCAGAGAACGCTGGAGAGCTATGATCGGGATTTGAGACAGTTTTTTGATTTGTTGCCGCTTGACAGCCTCAGTGCCTATACGCCCGAAAAGATTGCCGAAGCGGTGCGGGCGCTGAACAGGAAATATGCTCCCCGCAGCGTGGCACGGAAAATTTCGGCCTATCGGGAGTTTTTCAAATTTTTGTTTTCGGAAAAGCTGATCGATAAGAACCCGACGGCGTATATTGACACGCCGAAGCAAAGCAAGCCGCTGCCCAAGTTTTTGACCGAAGACGAAATCCGCCGTCTGATTGATGCGGCTCATGCGCGGCGAGAACCGCACCGTGTGCGGACGGCGGTAATGCTGGAGCTGGCTTATGCCTGCGGGCTGCGCGTTTCCGAGCTGGTATCTTTGTCTGAAAACAGCATAAATCAGGAACGCAGGGAAATTCTGGTGCGCGGCAAGGGCAGCAAGGAACGCGTGGTGCCGATTTCCGAACGGGCGGTGAGAGCGGTTAAGGAATATGAAGACTTTGTCCGCGACAGCTTTATTAAGGCCGGACGGCGTTCAATCTGGCTGTTTCCGTCTCTGAGGTCGGCTTCGGGGCATATTACCAGAGATATGTTTTTTGTCAGTCTGAAACAGTTGGCGGTTGAGGCCGGCATTGCTCCGGAGAGGGTTTCGCCGCACGTTTTGCGCCATTCTTTTGCCACGCATCTGATTAATCGTAACGCCGATTTGCGCAGCGTGCAAAAAATGCTCGGACACGAGGACATTTCCACTACGGAGATATACACCCATATTTTACCCGAAAAGCTGATTGAGACGGTAAAAAAACTGCATCCGCTGGCAAAAAAGCCCGAATAGATAAAAAAATTCCTTGCAACAGTTATGTTACAAGGAGTTTTTTACGGGATAATAATTTTGGCAATGATTGTTAAACTAATGATGCTTACAACAACAACCAACCAGGTTTGTTTTTCTCTCTTTTGCTGCTCTGTTTTCGGCAATATAAACAGCATATAAAATGCCATGATAAAGACATAAAGGAAAAAAAGCGGAAACAGGTCTTTATTCATTGCGACTATTGGTGTGCGCAAATCTTTGGCACCAATCAGGTGCAAGGCTATCAAAAAAGACAGCAAACCGGTGCATACCGGATAATTTCTAAAGAAATCGACGACGAATTTTTTCATATGAATAATATTTTAATTGTTAGTATTAAAAATTAATTTTGCGATTTTTGTATCATACGTTTGAAGAAAGATAAAGGATTATTTTTAGGCAACAAAGCCGTAAAGATAGCCACAGAGTATTATAAATCAAAGCAGTTCGGCCAGTTGCAGATATTGCTGCGGGGTGATTTGTTCGGCGCGTAAGGTTAAATCCAATCCGAGTTGTCCGCATTTGGTTTCCAAATCGGGGACGGACTTTAAACTCTGGCGAATCATCTTGCGCCGCTGGCCGAAAGCCATGGCCGCCAGTTTTTCTATTTTGGCGATGACGTCCGGGGCAATTGTCCGTTCGGACGGACGGAACAGGACAACCGTTGACCAGATTTTCGGCGCCGGAACAAAACAATTGGGATTGATGTCAAACAGACGCTCCACTTTGCACAAAAGCTGAGAAAGAATCGAAATTCGTCCGTAATCTTTGGTATTAATCGGTGCGGTGATGCGGTCGGCAACTTCTTTTTGAAACATCAGGGTGAGGCTGTCAAAGGCTTTGATGTTTTTCAGCCAGCCGATCAGCAGCGGCACGGAAATGTTATAAGGCAGGTTGCTGACAATGTTTTTGGGACTGCCGTCAAAAGCGGCAAAATCCTGTTTGAGCGCATCGCCGTTGATGATTTGCAGGTGTTGTTCACCGACCAGACTTTGGATTTCGCGCATAATGTCGATACAGCGCTCGTCCATTTCAACCACGGTCAGTTTTTCCGGCGCGGAAGCCAAAACCGAACGGGTCAGGCCGCCGGGACCGGGACCGACTTCAAACACATATTCTCCGGCAAAAGAGCTTTTGTTTTGGTGCTCCAAAGAGGTGCGGATGATTTTGTCGGTGATGTTTCGGTCCAGCAAAAAGTTCTGTCCCAGAGCCTTTTTGGCCATCAGGCCGCGGGCTTCGACGGTATCGCGCAGCGAGGGCAGAGAATTTATCAGTCCGGCAAGCTCGGTCATGTCAGTTTCTTAATTCGATTACGGCGTTCTGACGCAGATCCTGCAAATATTTCTGGGCAAAGTTTTCCATTTTCTGGTTGCTCAGGAAACCGCGGATTTCCTTTTCGGTCGGATAAACCGGCTTGTCTTTTTTGGGGTCAAAACGCTGGTTGAGTTTCAGAATATAATAACCGTCGTTCAGCAAAACGGCGTCGGTAATTTGTCCCGGCTTCAGTTTTTTGACGGCTTTTTCGAGCGGAGCGGGAAGTTTTCCCTCGTTTATCCAGCCCAGATTGCCGCCGTTGGAAGCGCTGGCCGAATCCGAGAATTGCATGGCATAGAGTTCAAAGCGGTTGTCCTGGCGCAGATTGTTGACCAAGGACTGAATGTCTTTGGCTTTTTCTTTTTTGATAAAGATTTCGGAAACCTGATATTTGGGTGTGCTCAAATCCTTTTTGGCGTCAGCCAGGGCTTTTTCTATTTCTTTCTGAGTCAGGGTACCTTCGCCGCGCATTTTGCTGCGGACTAAACGCAGCCAGGCGATGTCCGACTTCATCTGGGTTCTGAAGCTGTTCATGGAAACCTTGGCTTCTTTTAAAATGTTTTTGAGGCCGCCGGCCGGAATTTTGTTGTTTTTTTCAAAGGTTCTGATTGAGGCGTCAATGTCTTTGTCGCTTACCTCGATGTTGTTTTTTTCCGCAGCCTGAAGCTTTATTTTCTCGTCGACGGCCGCGTGGATGACGCGTTGGTTGATCATATTGCGGGTCTGGTCGTTCATCGGAATGCCGGTGGTCATCAAAAAGGCGTTGATGCGATTTTGAATGTCCTGGCTGGAGATGATGTCGCCGTTGACAACGGCAACGATTTTGACAGAGCTGGCGGCCTGCGCATTATGCACGCTTAAAAGCGCGCTGCTCAGAATGGCCAGTAAACCCAGTAGTTTTTTCATCGAAAGTCTCCTTTTCAATTTTGCTATGCGCCGGTTCCGCCCAAGGTTTTGAGGAGGAAGGTCGCGCCGAATTCAAAGTCGCCCTGATAGTCGGGGTCGTTGGAATTGTCTTTGCGAAGATACATGATTAATTTTAAGCATTCGTCTTCATAAATCAAGTTGCCGCCGTGTTCCAGCGAGCCGCCGTTGTCGGTCAGATCCTGACGGTTGAAAATGCTCAGGCTCCAGTCTTTGGTCAGTCTGGCGTTTAAGGCGGTGTAGAGTTCCTTGCGTCCGCTGCTGTTAATCAGGGAAGAATCTTTGTTGTCCTGCAGGTAA
Source organism: uncultured Alphaproteobacteria bacterium (assembly GCA_944390895.1). GTDB lineage: Bacteria > Pseudomonadota > Alphaproteobacteria > RF32 > CAG-239 > CAJLXD01. Next base: position 2,793 of record CALXRQ010000001.1, on the reverse strand, counting down.
ATGTAGGAAATGTAAGCATTCAGCAGCGAGGGGCCGATGGTGGTCGAAAGTTCGCTGTAAGACATTTCGAGCGAATCCTTGTCCATACGGAAACGGTAGTTCAGATCAAAATATTCGCTGGGGTTGGCATAAATGCGACCGACATAATCGCTGAAATAGCCGCTGCTGTCGGTTGACTGGGTGAAGCTTTCCTTCTTGTCAAAACGATAGCTCTGAGCCAAAAAGGCAGAGGTGCGGCCGGTGATGTCGCCGTAAGAACTCCAATTGAAACCGTAGCTGATGCGGCTGCCGGTGTCGTTGCGGTCATAGCCCGAATAGCGGTCGAGGTCTAAAATGTTGGTATCGTCCAATTCAACGTCCTGGCTGTCTTCGTTGGGGATTTTGTCAACCTTGTTGCCGCCGTTGGGCGCCGCTACCGCAACGATGGTCGGTTCCAAAATCTGGCGGGAGGTTTCGGTCGCGCGGATAAACGGCAGTTTCCATTCCAAACCCAACTGCGGGAAAACGCGGGCAACGCCGCCGTCAAAGTTTTCGCCATCGGGGTTGGTATAGTTGTCAACGTAATAAAGGTCGGATTTGACCGAAGCGACCATACGGTATTTTTCGCCGTAAGGACTGGTATAAGGCAGGTTCCAGGAATTAATCATGGTGAAACGCTGCGAGTTCGCCTCTTCGTCGCGGAAGACCGAGGCAAAGTTGAGGTTGGTTTTGGTATAAGCGCCGTATTTGCCTGGTTCGCTGATGTTTTCATAATTCAGCATCGGCAAAACCAGCGGTTTGTCATACTCTTTCATGTCATAGCTGTTCAGCTGATAATAATAGCCTTCAATCGACGCGTAGTTACGGTTGTCAAAGCCCTGCATTTTTAAAGACGAAGTCAGCCAGGCGTCATCCTGAAGCGAGAGCGACATGTCTTTCAGGTAGTTGCGATCCGAAGAATAATTGATGTCGGCATCGGCAACCCAAAAATCGTTGACTTCATAGCGGCCTTTCAGGAACAGGTTGCCGCGGCGGTTGTCATCGTCGTCCTGATCGACCAGCATACTTCCTTCGGCATGGAGTTCGCCGCGATATGTATATTTGTTGTATTTTCCGCCCCAGACGATGCCTTTGTCGGTAGAAAAGGTCGGGGAGAAAAGAACGTCTTCATGATCGGAAACCGCCCAGAAGTACTGCGGCTGAATGGCGGCACCCAAATATGAGCTGCTGGCAATGCTCGGCGGCAGAAAACCGGAACGGCGCTTGACCGAGGGATCCGGATGCGAAAGAAACGGCGTGTAGAAAACCGGAATGCCTTTTATTTCCAGAAAAGCGTCATTATAGTAGACATCCTGTTTTTCGGCATTGTGGCGGACTTTGCGCGCTTTCAGCTGCCAGAGGGGATCTTTGCCGGAACAGACGTCACAAGGAGAATAAACCGCGTTTTCCATGACTTTGTTGTCATTTTCCAGACGACGTACCTTGCGGGCGGCAATTTTGCTTTTGTCTTTCATGATGACTTTGATGTTGTCCATTTCGCCGGCTTTCATTTTGTCGGTGAGAACCACATAGTCCGAGAAAACAACGCTGCCGTCTTTTTCGACCAGAACCACGTTGCCGACGGCGGTGATGACGTCTTCTTTCTGGTTATAAACAACTTTGTCGGCTTTGACCGTCAGATTGTCGCGGATGATGTTGACGTTGCCGATGGCCGTGATGGTGCTCAGCTTTTGGTCGTTTTGCATTTCGTCGGCGCTGAAGTAGATGTCCTGTTCTTCGGTTTCGGCGGACGGCGCGGCGATGTCCATGACGCTGGTGAGATTTTGCGCGGGGCTGAGTTCGGCGTAAGGCGTGCGCTCTTTTTTGTGCAGGATGGCTCCGGCATCGGCGTTGTTAACGGCAACTTCGGCGGCGGCCGTTGTTGTCCAAAGGCTCAAAACTGCCGCTGTCAGACACAAAAGACGGGAAGAAAAAGGCTTATGCATTATCCGTCCTTTCTTCCCGGTATGTTTTTTTGCTGCGAAAAGCGCTGGGATTGTAATAGCGCAGCAGATAAATGCAGACGCTCAGCGGAACGACCAGATTAGCGTACATCAGCGGCAGCAGCGAAATGTGTTTGGCGGCTATGTTGGTTATAGAAAGATCCATTGCCTGAATGATAACCATAAACGCGATTGATATTGAAATAATTTTAGCCTGTCCGCGGCGGTTGAAATTGCCTACCAGCAGTCCGGTGCAGGCCAGCAGGGCAAACAGAACATTGTAAAAAGGGTTAACCAGACGGCGGTTGCCTTCAACAATGTAACGTCTGGCTTCTTTGGGGTCCAGTTCGGGGTTACTGCCGGCGGCAAGAAGTTCGGTCAGGGGTTTCTGGCGGACGCCGGCTTCTTTTTTGCGGGCCGTTTCCTTGACGCCGAAATCAACCGAATAGCGTTCAAACGATACGGAGCTGAATTGTCCGGTTTTGGTATTGATTTCCTGGCGCGCGCCGTTGACCATGATTATTTTCGGGGTGTTGCCGGTATAGACGACGCGGCCTTTTTCGGCCGAAAGGGTTACGCGTGATTGCGGGTTGCGTTCGTCATTGACCAAAATTCCGGAAATGGAGCCGTCTTTTTCGTGAGTGGTGATAAACACGGTCAGGCCGTTTTGTACGGAAGTAAATTCGCCTTCGCGGAACATCAGGTGCGAAACGTCGTTTTTGACTTTCCACTGCAAATCGTCAAATTTTCTTTCCGACCAAGGAATGCCGTAGTTGAAGACAAAAGAGCAGAGCAGACACATGACAAGGCCGAAGATTACGGCAGGAACAGC